>CAIVDG010000289.1 GCA_903904615.1 uncultured Acidimicrobiaceae bacterium
AGCCAACCCACGATCCGCCAACGTCTTTGAAATAGCAGCCGTCAACGTGGTCTTGCCATGGTCAATGTGACCCATCGTTCCAATATTCACGTGAGGCTTATTGCGCTCAAACTTTGCCTTGCTCATGCTTGTTTCCTGTTTCCGTTAGGGAGTTAGTGGGTTGTCAATGTTCTGTGTGAATTGCGAGTGCGGTTATTCGCCGCGTACGCGCTTCACGATTTCCTGCGAGATGACCTCTGGTACCTGCTGGTACGAGTGGAATTGCATCGTGTAGGTGGCACGCCCCTGGGTGCGTGATCGGAGATCGGTACTGTATCCGAACATTTCCGAAAGCGGAACCTGGGCGCGAACGACCTGGGTGTTTCCGCGAGCTTCCATGCCCTCAATACGGCCACGACGGCTGCTGAGGTCACCCATGACGTCACCCATGTATTCATCGGGCGTCACGACTTCTACGCCCATGATGGGCTCGAGGAGAACGGGGCCGGCCTTGCGAGCGGCCTCACGGAATGCCATCTGGCCTGCGATCTTGAACGCCATTTCAGAGGAGTCAACGTCGTGGTACTGACCATCGACGAGGCTGACCTTGACGTCCACCGTTGGGTAGCCAGCGAGAACACCGTTGTCGAGTGCTGACTGAATACCTTGGTTGGTGGGCTGGATGTATTCACGAGGAACGCGTCCACCAGTGATCTTGTCTTCGAAGATGTAACCGCCGCCAGGGCCTGTTGGCTCGACGGAGATCTTGACAACTGCGAACTGACCAGAACCACCGGACTGCTTGATGTGGCGGTATTCCACGGACTCAACAGACTTGGTAATTGTTTCGCGGTATGCAACCTGTGGCTTACCAACAGTTGCTTCAACGTTGAATTCGCGCTGCATACGGTCAACAAGAATTTCAAGGTGAAGCTCACCCATTCCTGAAATAACTGTTTGCGCAGTTTCTTCATCGGTGCGAACACGGAACGTTGGGTCTTCGTCTGACAAAGACTTCAGAGCCTTGCCCAACTTGTCTTGGTCGTCTTTTGTCTTTGGCTCGATAGCAACGTGAATAACTGGCTCTGGGAATTCCATGCGCTCGAGAATGACGAGGTTGTTGCGATCACACAGCGTGTCACCTGTTGTGGTTTCTTTGAAACCAAGACCTGCAACGATGTCGCCGGCCATTGCAACGTCCAAGTCTTCACGCTGGTTCGCGTGCATGAGAAGGATTCGACCAAGACGCTCTTTGCGCTCTTTGGTGCTGTTGTAAATTTCGTCGCCCTTGTTTACGGTTCCGGAATACACACGGAAGTAGGTGAGCTTGCCGAATGGGTCGGAAACAATCTTGAATGCAAGTGCTGCGAACGGGCCATCTTCGTCTGCTGAACGCTCAACGACTTCGTCGCCCTTTGCATTTGTTCCCTGCGCTGCAGGAATGTCGAGTGGGCTAGGAAGGAAGTCGACCACTGCGTCGAGCATTGGCTGAACACCCTTGTTCTTAAATGCTGAACCACACAAGATGGGAACGAAGTCGAATGCAAGTGTTCCCTTACGGATTGCGCGCTTGATGTCTGCTTCAGTGACTTCTTCGCCGCCGAGGTACTTCTCCATGAAGTCGTCGTCACTTGTTGCAATTGTTTCCAACAAAGCGGTGCGGTATTCATTTGCTTCGTCTACTTGATCGGCAGGAATGTCAACTTCATCCCACTTCGCACCGAGTTCCTCGTCGTGCCAAATGAGGGCCTTCATCTTCACGATGTCGATCAGACCAGCGAAAGGCTTGTTGCTCTCTGGTCCACCAGCGCCAACAGGAATTTGAATGATTGCAGGAACTGCCTGGAGGCGTTCTTTCACCATGTCCACTGTGCGGTAGAAGTTTGCACCAATGCGGTCCATCTTGTTGATGAAACACATACGGGGCACCTTGTACTTGTTGGCCTGACGCCACACAGTTTCGGTTTGTGGTTCTACGCCAGCAACGGAGTCGAACACAGTGACAGCACCGTCGAGTACGCGCAGTGAGCGCTCTACTTCAATGGTGAAGTCCACGTGGCCTGGGGTGTCGATGATGTTGATTCGGTGGTTGTTCCAAATACAGGTGGTGGCAGCAGAAGTAATGGTGATGCCGCGCTCTTGTTCCTGCGCCATGTGGTCCATGGTTGCTGCACCTTCGTGCACTTCACCAATCTTGTAGCTCTTGCCGGTGTAGTACAGGATGCGCTCGGTGGTTGTTGTTTTACCGGCGTCGATGTGCGCCATGATTCCGATGTTGCGAGTGCGATCGAGTGGGAATTCACGCTTGGCCATTGGGGTTCACCTTGTTCTTGGAGGTAGTGGTCTTGTTGAGTAGGTCTTACATACGGGAGCGCACCTCAGATGTACTGGCGGTGCGCTCTCGAAAAAAATCAGTTGTACGGCGTGTGCCCTACCAGCGGTAGTGCGCGAAGGCCTTGTTGGACTCGGCCATCTTCTGCATGTCGTCACGCTTCTTCATTGACGCGCCAAGTCCGTTGGCAGCATCCATGAGTTCGTTGGCAAGACATTCAGCCATGGTCTTTTCGCGACGGTCGCGTGAGTAATCGACAATCCAGCGGATTGCCAATGTGGATGCGCGGCGTGGCTTCACTTCAACGGGCACCTGATAGGTAGCACCGCCAACGCGACGTGAACGTACTTCCAATGGTGGCTTTACGTTTTCTACTGCGCGCTTCACAGTTGACAAAGGCTCGGTGCCTGTCTTCTTTTCAATGAGTGCCATTGCGTCGTAGACAATCTTTTCAGCAATGCTCTTTTTGCCGTGCAGCATGACCTTGTTGGTGAGCTGTGTAACGAGCAATGAACGATAAATGGGATCGGCGCTGAGTTCGCGACGTTGTGCGGGGCCCTTACGTGGCATGGCGTGTCCTTCTTACTTCTCGCGCTTTGCGCCGTAACGGCTGCGCGCCTGCTTGCGGTTCTTCACACCAGCGGCGTCGAGTGCGCCACGGATGATTTTGTAACGAACACCTGGAAGGTCGCGAACACGACCACCACGAACGAGAACAATGCTGTGCTCTTGCAAGTTGTGTCCTTCACCTGGGATGTATGCGGTGACTTCAACACCAGAGGTGAGACGAACACGTGCCACCTTACGAAGTGCCGAGTTTGGCTTCTTCGGTGTTGTGGTGAACACGCGTGTGCATACGCCACGACGTTGCGGCGATCCCTTGAGCGCCGGTGTCTTGGTCTTTGTTGTCTTGCTGCTGCGACCCTGACGGATCAACTGCTGAATTGTGGGCACGCAATTACCTCTTGCTAAAAAAATCTGACTGACGACCATCGGCAGGAACAACGTTCCGCGCCGATTTGCTGGCTATCAAGACCATGTAAGGCTAGGGGCGAGTATTCCCCAGTGGCAACCCGCCACTGGTTCACACTGCCGATGATTCTGGGGGTTCTTCCTCGGTCAACACCTGGTCGGCGGGGGTTTCCCCTGCTGGCTCTTGTTCCAGTTCGGCCACGGCGTCGGCAGCGTCTGCTACCTGGTCGGCGACCTCTTCTACTGGCTCTTCGGGAGCGGTATTGATTGATTCGAGAATTTCGTCTTCGCCGGCGAGGTCATCGAAAATGGCCTCGTCGTTCGCAACGTAGGTTCCCTGAAGTCCTGCAAGGTAGGCAGCCGGATCGGCTTCGTCGCTTGAGAAGTACTCCATGGGGACATAGTCGGGGGCGTCAACATCGAAGTAGCGGTACTTCTCCATGCCAGTTCCAGCAGGGATGAGCTTGCCAATGATGATGTTTTCCTTCAGGCCAACAAGGCTGTCGGCGCGACCGTCGATTGCTGCTTCGGTGAGAACACGAGTGGTCTCTTGGAACGATGCGGCGGACAACCATGAATCGGTTGCAAGCGAAGCCTTGGTGATACCCATGATTTCTGGGCGTCCTTCGGCGGGGCGCTTGCCCTGTTCCACCATGGCACGGTTTGTGTCACGGAAAGTCTTTGCATCGACGCGCTCGCCGGGAAGGAAACCAGCATCGCCTGTTTCCTGAACACCAACACGACGTGTCATCTGTCGAACGATGAGTTCGATGTGCTTGTCGTGGATGGATACACCCTGGTCGCGGTACACCTTCTGCACTTCTTCAATGAGGTACTGCTGTGTTTGACGAATACCGAGGATCTCCATGATTTCTTTTGGATCCCATGGGCCAGATGTGACTGGCTGACCTGCATCGATGTTCTGTCCGTCAACCACTGTTGCGCGGCTACCGGAAGGAAGCATGATGAGGTGCTCTTCACCCTTGTCGTCGATGACGGTGATGGGGATTCCCTTGCCTTCATCTTCACCAATGCGAACAACACCTGTTGCCTTTGCAAGACGTGCTGAACCCTTTGGTGTACGAGCTTCGAACAGTTCAACTACGCGTGGCAAACCACCGGCGATGTCTTTTCCTGCAACACCACCAGTGTGGAACGTACGCATGGTGAGCTGAGTACCAGGTTCACCAATTGACTGCGCGGCAATAACGCCTACTGCTTCGCCGAGTTCGATGGACTTACCGGTTGCAAGTGAACGGCCGTAGCACAGTGCACACACACCAAGAACTGCGTCGCACGAAACAACGGAACGCACTTGTACGCGCTCCACCTTTGGATCGTCGCGCAATGCTTCCATTTCAATGTCACCAACAAGAGTGTTCTTTGCAAGAACGGTTCCGTTAGAGAGTTCTACGTCGTTCAACAACGCACGTCCGAACAACTTGGTTTCAAGGTTTCCACGCACACCACCGGCGTCGCGCTTCACATTCTCAATCCACAAGCCAAGACGTGTTCCGCAATCTTCTTCGCGAACAATAAGTTCCTGTGCAACGTCGACAAGACGACGTGTGAGGTAACCAGAGTCTGCGGTACGAAGAGCGGTGTCGACGAGGCCCTTACGAGCACCAGGAGTAGCAATGAAGTACTCGAGGGTTTCAAGACCTTCACGGAAGTTGCTCTTGATAGGACGAGGAATCATGTCACCACGAGGGTTGGACACCAGTCCGCGCATACCTGCGATCTGACGCATCTGCGTCATGTTTCCGCGAGCACCAGATCCCACCATCATGTCGATGGGGTTAAAGCGATCTGCCTTGAACTCTTCCACCATTGCGGCCTGAACTTCTGCAGTTGCATCGGTCCAGATGGTGACTTCTTGCTGACGACGTTCACCGTCGGTGATGATTCCGCGACGGAACTGTGTTTCCACCTTGTCCGCTTGCTTCTCATAGTTGTCGAGAATTTCGCGCTTCTTCTTTGGCGTCTTGACGTCTTCAATAGAAACGGTAAGACCCGACTGTGATGCGTAGCGGTAGCAGACGGCCTTCAGGCTGTCGAGCGTGCTTGCAATAACTGACTTGTCGTAGTGGTCGGACAAGCGCTCAACAATGACGCCCATTTCGGACTTCTTGACGGGCGCTGTGATGTGACCAAACTTCTCGGCGTAGTCGAGTGGCAATGTTTCTTCGAACAAGAGGCGGCCAGGTGTTGTTTCAAATGCAACACGCTTGCCTTCAAGGTCGCGATCGAACATGCGAATGACTGTGTGCAACTTGATTGCACCTTCATCCAATGCACGGAACACTTCCCAACGCTGGGCGAATGTACGGCCATGACCTGGTGCGCCATCAACTGACTCGGTCAACCAGAACGCACCAATGATGAGGTCTTGTGAAGGAGTAACGATGGGGCGACCCGATGCTGGCGACAAGATGTTGTTTGCCGACAACATAAGAACACGAGCTTCTGCTTGTGCTTCTGTTGACAACGGCAAGTGAATTGCCATCTGGTCACCGTCGAAGTCAGCGTTGAAAGCTGTACAGACGAGTGGGTGAATTTGAAGAGCCTTACCTTCTACAAGGACGGGCTCGAACGCCTGAATACCCAAACGGTGAAGCGTTGGAGCACGGTTCAACATGACGGGGTGTTCTTTAATGACGTCTTCAAGAACGTCCCACACTTGTGGGCGACGACGCTCCACCATGCGCTTTGCGCTCTTGATGTTCTGAGCAAGCTCGAGATCGACAAGACGCTTCATAACGAATGGCTTGAACAGTTCGAGTGCCATCAACTTCGGAAGACCACACTGATGCAAACGAAGTGTTGGACCTGCCACGATGACCGAACGACCGGAGTAGTCGACGCGCTTACCAAGAAGGTTCTGACGGAAACGTCCCTGCTTGCCCTTCAACATGTCGGAGAGTGACTTCAGCGGACGGTTACCTGGGCCAGTTACTGGGCGACCACGGCGACCATTGTCGAACAATGCGTCGACTGCTTCTTGCAGCATGCGCTTTTCGTTGTTGACAATAATTTCTGGTGCACCGAGATCGAGCAGACGACGCAAACGATTGTTGCGGTTGATAACGCGGCGGTACAAGTCGTTGAGGTCGGATGTTGCGAAACGTCCACCTTCCAACTGCACCATGGGGCGCAGGTCGGGAGGGATAACAGGAACAACGTCGAGGATCATTGCCTTCGGGCTGTTCATACGACGGCCAGCTTCGTCGCGCTGGTTGAACGATGCGACAATCTTCAGGCGCTTAATTGCCTTCTGCTTACGCTGTGCTGAAAGTGGCTTGCCCTTCAGTCCGTTTTCAATTGCATCGCGAAGCTTGATTTCTTCTGCATCAAAATCGATGGAGTCGATCAGCATCTTGATAGCATCGGCACCGGTACCACCAGTGAAGTAGTCCTGGTAGCGGTCGAAAATTTCGCGCCACAGGCCTTCGTCTTCAATGATCTTTCGTGGGTGAAGATCGCGGAATTCATCCCATGCACGCTTGAGGGTTTCAAGTTCAGTGTCGAAGCGCTCACGCAGAGATGCTTCTTCCTTGTCCATGACTTTCTGGCGAGCCTTGATTTCTGCTTCCTTGGCGCCATCTTTTTCCATGGCCTTGAGTTCGGTCTCTTGCTCTTTGAGCTTTGCCTTCAGAGACTTCTCGCGGTCCTTAGCAATTGCATCGCACTCTTCAATGAAGTCGGCTTCAAGTTGTGCCATGTCTTCGTGACGCTTGTCAGCGTCGACAGTAGAGACAAGGTACGCAGCGAAGTAGATGACCTTCTCTAATTGCTTTGCCTTCAGTTCTTCTTTTGGCTCGAGTCCACCCAAGAGGTAGGCCAACCATGAACGTGTTCCGCGGAGATACCAAATGTGAACGACAGGTGCTGCCAATTCAATGTGGCCCATGCGCTCACGACGCACTTTGGAACGAGTGACTTCAACACCACAACGTTCACAGATGATGCCCTTGAAGCGCACACGCTTGTACTTACCGCAGTAGCACTCCCAGTCGCGAGTAGGTCCAAAGATCTTTTCGCAGAAGAGTCCGTCCTTCTCGGGACGAAGTGTGCGGTAGTTGATGGTCTCGGGCTTCTTAACCTCGCCCTTTGACCACAGGCGGATTTGATCCGCGGTGGCAAGGCCGATGCGGAGTTGGTCGAACATATTCACGTCGAGCATTGGAGTGTCGTTTCCTTAGAGTCGGGCGGGTCAGTAGGCGCGTGCAGGGCGGCGGTCACGGTCGTCATCATCGGAGCCACGCTCCGGACGACTGATGTCGATGCCGAGTTCTTCGGCCGTGCGATAGATCTCGTCGTCGAATTCGTGCATTTCGATTTCCTTGCCTGCGTTGTCGAGAACTTCGACATTCAGACACAGAGACTGCATTTCCTTCATGAGAACCTTGAACGATTCAGGGATGCCTGGCTCGGGGATGTTGTCACCCTTCACAATGGCTTCGTACACCTTCACGCGACCAAGAACGTCGTCGGACTTGATGGTGAGAAGTTCCTGCAAGCAGTACGCGGCACCATATGCCTCGAGTGCCCACACTTCCATTTCACCAAAGCGCTGTCCACCGAACTGTGCCTTACCACCAAGCGGCTGCTGAGTGATCATGCTGTATGGGCCAGTGGAACGTGCGTGAATCTTGTCGTCGACAAGGTGATGCAACTTCAAGATGTACTTGTAACCAACCGTGATGGGGTTGTCGTACGTCTCGCCGGTGCGTCCGTTACGCAGAGTTGTCTTACCTGTGTTCATGATGAGGCGATCGCCGTCAACACTTTCAGGGTTCAAGTTTTCGAGAATTGCCTTAATGGTGGGGTGTTCGCCAGCGGCTTCCACTTCGTCCCAATGAGCACCATCGAAAATTGGTGTTGCAATAAATGTTGCAGGGTCTGTAGCTGCACGAGTCTTTGACTCGGTGCCGCGTGCTGGTGCTTCACCAACGACCTTGCTGGTCTTTGGATCGGTCCAGCCCCAACGTGCTGCATAACCAAGGTGCGATTCGAGAACCTGACCGACGTTCATTCGGCTTGGAACACCAAGTGGGTTCAAGATGATGTCGACAGGAGTTCCGTCTTCCATGTATGGCATGTCTTCAACAGGGAGAATCTTCGAGATAACACCCTTGTTTCCGTGACGACCAGCGAGCTTGTCACCAACGGAGATCTTGCGCTTCTGTGCAACAAACACTTTGACGAGCTTGTTCACACCTGGTGGAAGTTCGTCGCCGGCTTCACGTGAGAAGACCTTGACGTCGATGACTTTTCCGCCTTCGCCGTGTGGCACCTTGAGTGATGTGTCGCGAACTTCGCGAGCCTTCTCACCGAAGATTGCGCGCAACAGGCGCTCTTCTGGTGTGAGTTCTGTTTCACCCTTTGGAGTTACTTTTCCAACGAGAACGTCGCCAGGGCCAACTTCGGCACCGATGCGAATGATTCCTTCGTCATCCAAGTCGCGAACGATTTCGTCCGAGAGGTTTGGAATGTCGCGAGAAATTTCTTCTTCACCAAGCTTGGTGTCACGAGCGTCCACTTCATAGTTGTGAATGTGGATGGATGTGAGAACGTCGTCGCGAACAATGCGCTCGGACAAGATGATTGCGTCTTCGAAGTTGTAACCCTCCCATGGCATGAATGCCACGAGCAGGTTCTTTCCGAGTGCGAGTTCACCATCGTCTGTTGATGGACCGTCGGCAAGAAGATCTCCTGCCTTCACCTTTTGTCCTTCGTGAACGCGGATGATCTGGTTGATGCAGGTGTCCTGGTTCGAGCGATGGAACTTCATGAGCTTGTGCTCGGTCTTCTTCGACTTGCTTGCGTACTTCACCACGATGCAATCGCCGGTGACTTCTACAACTTCACCGTCTTCTTCCGCTAGGACGAGGTCGGCGCCGTCGTGTGCAGCACGCTTTTCAATTCCGGTTCCGACGTATGGAGCTTCGGAGCGCACCAATGGCACGGCCTGACGCTGCATGTTGGCACCCATGAGCGCGCGGTTTGCGTCGTCGTGCTCGAGGAAAGGAATAAGTGCGGTTGCAACCGACACAATCTGCTTTGGCGACACGTCGATGAAGTCAACTTCTTCTGGTGTTACCGATGCGATGTCGGTGGTTGCACCGAAGAAGCTTTCTGCTTCCAACATGCGGCGAAGGTCGTCAAGGCTTGCTGCCTGTGGTGAACGACGAACAAGAACTCGTGGGCCCTTGAGTGATCCGTCTTTTTCTACAGGTGTGTTTGCCTGAGCAACGACGTACTTCTCTTCTTCGTCAGCAGCCATGTACACGATTTCTTTCGTGACCTTGCCGCCCTTCACGCGAAGGTAAGGAGTTTCGATGAAACCAAACTGGTTGACGCGCGCATATGACGACAACGCACCAATAAGACCAATGTTTGGACCTTCTGGTGTTTCGATGGGGCACATACGACCGTAGTGAGAGAAGTGAACGTCTCGCACTTCGAAACCGGCGCGCTCGCGGCTAAGACCACCAGGTCCGAGTGCCGACAAACGACGACGGTGAGTAAGACCCGACAATGGGTTCACCTGGTCCATGAACTGCGACAACTGAGAAGTTCCGAAGAACTCCTTGATTGCAGCAACTACTGGACGAATGTTGATGAGTGTCTGTGGTGTGATTGCTTCGACGTCTTGGGTGGTCATGCGCTCACGCACAACACGCTCCATACGTGACAAACCAATACGAACTTGGTTCTGAATGAGTTCACCCACCGAGCGAACACGACGGTTTGCGAAGTGGTCCTGGTCGTCCAAGCGGTAACCAGGCTCTTGCTTCACAAGGTGCAACATGTAGGAAACTGCTGCGAGAACTTCACACTTCGACAACACGTCTTGGTCGTCGGTAGGAAGGTCGAGCTGGTCCTTTGACAAACCAAACAATGAAGGAATCTTGTCGAGTTCTTCACCAAGCTTGCGGTTGATCTTGTAACGGCCAACGCGGCTGAGGTCGTAACGACGGTTTTCGAAGAATGCACCCTCGAAGTACACGCGTGCAGATTCTGCAGTTGCTGGTTCGCCGGGACGAGCACGACGGTAAATCTCGAGCAACGCTTCTTCACGTGTTGTGTTGATGTTGCGTTCTTTTTCCCACTGTCCTTCAAGGAAGTCGAAGTAGTTAACGAAACGGTCAAGGAAACCAGGTGCGCCAACTTCGTCGTAACCAAGTGCGCGCAACAAAGTAAAGATGCTCATACGGCGCTTACGTGCAACACGTGTTCCGGCGGTGACGTCTTTACCTGGCTTATGTTCTACGTCAAACTCGAGCCATTCACCGCGGTATGGGTGAACAGTTCCCTTTACCAACTGGTGCTTTGCCAAGTTACGAAGGCGGTAACGCTCACCTGGTTCGAAAATTACGCCAGGGCTACGAACGAGCTGCGAAACAACAACGCGCTCAGTTCCGTTAATGATGAATGTTCCCTTGTTGGTCATCTTCGGGAAATCACCCATGAACACAACTTGTTCTTTGATTTCACCGGTTTGACGGTTAGAGAAAACGGCGCGCACGAACACTGGTGTTGCGAAAGTCATTTCCTTTTCGCGGCACTCTTCTTCCGTGAACTTTGGTCCGGGGCACAAGTCTTCATCGTTTGGATCAAACTCGAGTTCAAGACGGAGATCACCTGAGTAGTCGGTGATTGGTGAGATGTCTTCAAAGGTCTCACGAAGACCTTCTTTCATAAACCAATCGAACGACTCACGTTGCACAGCGATGAGATCGGGCAACTCAAGGTGCTCTGAAAGGTTTGCGAACGAATAGCGCTCATGGGACGACGAACGTGGGGCCACGATTACTCCTGACAGGCGGGACGAGGGAGTGCAATGTCACAGTCGCTCATACGGACGCACTGATTTTGGGCAATGCGAAAGCAGGAGAGGTGAGACACGGCAAACGAGTACGCTATCGGGGTTTTATGCCCTTAGGCAACGGAAAACTAGACCCTCCGCCCACGGGGGTCTGACCGAACTTCGGGCAAGGTACGCCCGATTGCGGCCATAGTCAAGCACCCTCCCCCTGTTTCTGCTGCCCGACCGTGGGGAAACGCCCCAAAACAGGCCTTCCCCGCCAAGAATTGGGCGATTTCTTCGAGAAATGGGTAAAAAGCGGACAATTTGCCCCAAAACGCACAAAAACCCCGCCACCCGAAGGGTGACAGGGCTTTGGCGTAGGTCTGCGGCGTTTAACCGCAGGACATCACTTGAGTTCGACGGTTGCGCCGGCTTCGACCAACTTGGCCTTTGCCTTCTCGGCATCGTCCTTGCTGGCCTTTTCGAGGATGGGCTTTGGTGCGCCATCGACGAGGTCCTTGGCTTCCTTCAGACCAAGGCTGGTGATTTCACGCACTGCCTTGATGACCTGAATCTTCTGAGCACCACCATCAACGAGGATGACGTCAAATTCGTCCTTCTCGTCTGCTGCTGCAGCTGCGCCGCCAGCGGCTCCGCCGGCTGCCATGACTGCTACTGGTGCTGATGCGCTGACACCGAACTTCTCTTCGAATGCATCGAGGAGTTCTTTCAGTTCGATAACGGTTAATGCTGCGATCCCGTCGAGGATCTCTTCCTTGCTAAGAGCCATTTGCTCTCTCCTTTTGAGATAAAACCCGAAAAATTTGGGGCTTTGAGTTTGTTATACGGATTGGTTGTGGCCAGAGGCTCTGGCCGAAGGGGTGCCTTAGGCGGCTTCCTTCTGATCGATCAGAGCCTTGAGGCCATAGGCCATGTTGCGTGGGAGTGCGAGGAGCAATCCAGCAAATTGGCCGAGCATGGCTTCTTGCGAAGGCAGCGATGCGAGTACATCGATGTAGCTGGCACTGACGGTTTTGCCGTCGATGGCTCCACCTTGAAGTACGAGATTCTGATTGGTCTTCGAGAAATCCTTGAGGGTCTTTGCGACGCCAGCCACATCGCCATCAACGAATGTGATTGCGGTTGGGCCGACGAGGAGTGCATCGAGACCTTCGATACCTGCTTCACGTGCTGCGAAGCGAGCAAGCGTGTTTTTATACACGCGGTACTCGGCTCCGTGCTCACGCAGAGCAAGACGAAGAGTTGCAAGACCTGTAACAGAAATTCCGCGGTACTCAGTGATGATGACCGCAGAAGCTCCGCTCATTTTCGCGCGGATTTCGGCGACGACGGCTTCCTTTTCGGAACGGACAGTTGACATTTCACCTCCTCTGGGTGTCCTGGATGCTTCGCTCGGGGCGCTCGCTATAAAACGAACGCCGCACCGAACGGATCCGAGGATCCAGAGATGAAGAGTCCGCCTCGTCTGGCGAGCCGAAGCTCTTTACCTGAATTTCTTCAGACCGGATGTCTCTGGCGAGGACCGAGAGAATTGAATTGTGGATTGTGAGCCTAAGGGCGAAATTTTTGAACGCCACCCTTTGGCGCGAATGGTTTAGGCCTCGATAACGCGAAGGCGGTTGAGGTCGATCTTGACGCCAGGCCCCATGGTGGTGCTGAGGCTGATCTTGCGAAGGTACTTGCCCTTTGCTGCTGCTGGCTTCGCGCGTTGCACTTCGTCCAACACCGCGCGCAAGTTTGTTTCAAGATCTGCAGGGCTGAATGATGCCTTACCAATGCGAACGTGAACGTTGCCGTAACGATCGGTGCGGTATTCCACCTTGCCGCCCTTGAATTCACCAACGGCGCGACCAACATCTGTTGTCACGGTGCCGGTCTTGGGGTTTGGCATAAGTCCACGTGGTCCGAGTACACGACCCAAACGACCAACAAGAGGCATCATGTCTGGAGTTGCGATCATGAGATCGAAGTCCATCATTCCCTTTTCGATTTCAGCAGCAAGGTCGTCGGCACCAACAAAGTCGGCGCCGGCTGCGCGTGCTTCTGCTGCGGCATCGCCTGCTGCAACAACAGCAATACGAAGTGTCTTACCTGAACCAGCAGGAAGTGCAACAGTTCCGCGCACGTTCTGGTCTGCTTTACGTGGGTCGACACCAAGACGAATGGCAACGTCGACAGACTCATCAAACTTTGCGCTCGCGGTCTTCTTTACGATGTCGATGGCTTCAGTGGGTGTGTACTGAGCGTCGCGGTCGAACAGCGCTACCGCTGCCTTGTATTTCTTTGCAATCGCCATGATGGCTCCCTCTCACTTTCTTTTGTGATGTTTGCTCCGCCCTGGTGAGGTGTTCCGTTGGGCGAGAGATTTTTATGTGTGGGTGAAGGTCAGACGACTTTCAAACCCATGCTGCGTGCGGTGCCACGAATTTGCTGCTTGGCAGCTTCGAGGTCGTACGCATTGAGGTCTGGCATTTTGATGAGCGCCACTGCTTCGATGTCGGCTTCGGTGACAGTTCCGGCAACGGTCTTGCCTGGTGTTTGCGATGCCTTTTCGAGGCCAGCCTTCTGACGAAGAAGTACTGGTGCTGGTGGTGTCTTCAAAATGAAGGTGAAACTGCGATCTTCAAAGATGCTGATTTCAACAGGAATGATTGTTCCGGCCTGTGCTTCGGTTGCAGCGTTGTACTGCTTCACGAAGTCCATGATTTGAACACCGTGTGGTCCGAGTGCGGTACCCACTGGAGGAGCTGGTGTTGCCTTTCCTGCGGGAATTTGAATTTTTACGATTGCTGCAAGCTTCTTCTTTGCCATGGTGTTCTTCCTTTAACGACGTTTGTTTCTATGCGCGAATGCTTTACAGCTTCGCAACCTGACTGAAATCCATCTCGACGAGAGTTTCGCGACCGAAAATGTTGACGAGAACTTTCAACTTCATGTGATCGGTGTTGATCTCTGCAACTGTTCCGTTGAAGTCGGCGAATGGGCCTTCCTTCACGCGAACGCTTTCGCCTTCTTCGTACTCCATCTTTGGAGCCTTGCGCTTTGGTGCGTCTTGTCCGTCACCCTTTGCAGTGAGGAACGTTTCCACTTCGCGACGTGACAACGGTGTTGGCTTTTGACCCTTGTGGCTTTGACCGACGAAACCGGTGACGCCTGGTGTGTTGCGAATGCAGAACCACGTGTCGTCGTCCATCTCGCAACGAACAAGGAGATAGCCAGGGAAAACTTTCTTTTGCACGGTCTGCTTGCGACCCTGCTTGAACTCGACAACATCTTCCATTGGGATAACGATTTCGTAGATGCTGTCAGACATGTCCATGGAATCGATGCGGTTCTTCAGGTTGAGATCAACCTTCTTTTCGTAACCCGACTGAGTGTGCACTACGTACCACTTGCCTGGCTTTGCCCATGCAGGTGTTTCAGTGGGTTCGTCGTCTTCCTCGCCGGAGACGTCGTCGGTGAGATCGAGCACCACGTCGGGCTCGATTGCTTCGATGACTTCTGCCTCGGGGGCGTCAGATGGGGTAAAAGTGTCGTCGCTCATTCGTTATTCCTTGTAGAGCCAACCAGAGAAAAAGCCAAAAACCGCATCGAGGGCACCTACATAAGCGGTGAACACCACCACTGTTGCCAAAACGATGAGTGAATACCGACGGACTTCTGGCCACTTTGGCCATGCCACCTTTTTCATTTCATCGTTGACCTCGCGCAAATACTGCACGGGACCGATCTTCGGTTCGTCACGACCCTTGGTGCGAGCCTGCGGCTGAGTACGCACGGGATTGCCCTGTTCATTCAGGGCTCCCATTCGCTTCAGTGCGCGCTTTTGCTCGCGGTTCAGATCTTGACTTGACATTTCCTTTGTTCTCTCTCGTATGTGTTCTCTGCAGGGCAGGAGGGATTTGAACCCCCGACCATCGGTTTTGGAGACCGGCGCTCTACCAGCTGAGCTACTGCCCTCTACTGCCTCTCGCGTTGTCCGAAGACTTCACGAGAAGACCGCCGGCACCTATTGGCACCGATTAGAGGTCTCGACTAGCGAGTTTCCTTGTGATTGGTATGACGACGATCGCGCGCGCAGTACTTCTTCATTTCCAGACGCTCGCGGTCGTTGATCTTTGACTTCATGGTGATGTAGTTGCGCTCTTTGCACTCTGTGCATTCGAGCGTAATTTTCACACGCTTATCACTCTTGGCCATTGTGAGGCCCCTTCCTTAGAGACTGATTCGTACTTACTTGAGAATCTTGGTGACGCGACCAGCACCAACAGTGCGGCCACCTTCACGAATAGCAAAACGCAAACCCTCATCCATCGCGATGGGCTTACCCAACTCAACAGTCATCTGCACATTGTCACCAGGCATCACCATTTCAGTACCAGCAGGCAACTGAACAGTTCCGGTCACGTCAGTAGTACGGAAGAAAAACTGCGGACGATAGTTATTGAAGAAAGGCTTATGACGACCGCCTTCTTCCTTCTTCAACACATACACCTGAC
>CAIVDG010000290.1 GCA_903904615.1 uncultured Acidimicrobiaceae bacterium
AATTCGTTCGGCAGACGAATGTGAAATGTCGCGCTCGTGCCACAGTGGAATGTCTTGAAAAGCCACTTGTAAATGGCCGCGAAGCACGCGAGATAATCCGGTGATGGTTTCTGCAGAAATTGGATTGCGCTTGTGTGGCATCGCGCTGGAACCCTTTTGTCCAGTAGAGAACCCTTCGCGCACTTCGTTCACTTCTGTGCGTTGAAGGTGACGAAGTTCTACCGCCAACGATTCAAGAGTGGATCCAATGGATGCACACACGTACATGAACTCTGCATGTCGATCGCGGGCAATCACTTGTGTTGCAGGGACTGGTGTTAGCCGTAAACGTGCAGCAACAGCACTCTCCACTTCTGGAGAAATGTTTGAGTATGTACCAACAGCCCCGGACAGTTTGCACACCGCAATAGAGCGGTACGCATTCCTGAGTCGTTCACGATCACGAGCAACTTGAAGTCCATACAGTGCGGTCTTCATTCCGAATGTTGTTGGCTCAGCGTGAATTCCGTGCGTTCTGCCAATCATTGCCGCGCGCGAGTATTGATTTGAGCCCTTCAACAGAAGATGCGTGACTTCAGTGAGTTCACGTTCAATGAGATAACACGCTTCACGCAATGCCCAACACAAGCCGGTGTCAACAACGTCGGTACTTGTTAATCCATAGTGAATCCATGAACCATGAGGTGCGCCAATTGACTCTTGCACTACGTCAACGAACGCAGCCACATCGTGATTAGTGATTTCTTCACGTTCTTGCACACGCTGAACAAACTGCGCATTTACTTCTGGTGCATTCGCACGGCAATACGCCGCCGATTCTTTTGGAACAACGCCCGCGTCGGCCATGGCCTCGACAACGCAAAGTTCAATCTCTAACCAACGCGACATCTTCGCCTGTTCTGAGAACAGTTCGTCTGTCTCTTTTGTTGAGTAACGAGAGATCATGAGCGCACCACCATGGCGTCACGTGCAGGGCCTGTTCCTACCATGGACACCGGAATGCCTGTTTCGCGCTCAACAATGGCGACAAGGGCTTGTGCACTTGCAGGAAGAGATGCAAAGTCAGTAATTCCTTCAGTGCTGCTGTTCCAGCCAGGCAACGTTTCATACACCGGTTCAACAGAGGCCAAACGCTCCACGGTGTCGGGATAGTTGCGAACAACTTCACCGTTGATTTTGTACGCCACACACACTTTCACTTCATCGAAGGTATCCAACACATCGAGCTTGGTGAGTGCAATTTCTGTTAGTGAGTTCACGCGCATGGCATGACGAAGCATGACGGTGTCTAACCAGCCGGTGCGACGACGGCGACCTGTGACTGTTCCGAACTCGCGACCAATGTCCACCAGTTTGTCGCCGAGATCGTTTGTGAGTTCGCTAGGGAATGGGCCCATACCCACTCGAGTTGTGTACGCCTTAGCAATTCCCACCACGCGATCGATATGACGTGGCCCAAGACCAGTACCTACTGCTGCACCACCGGAAATGGGGTTAGACGATGTGACGAACGGATAGGTGCCGTGGTCAACGTCTAAGAACGTGGCCTGTGCGCCTTCCAACAAAATGTTTTCTCCACGTTCGCGCGCATCGTGTAACAAGTTGACCGTGTCGGCAACGTACGGTGCAAGCCTCTTCGCATACGCAACGAAGTCGGTAACCACTTGCTCAACATCGAATGTGTCGCCGCCTATGTCGCTCACTTCGCGTCGTGCTGCGATGGCGCGCTCACGAACTTTCTTTTCAAATTCTGCAGGGTTAAGAACTTCTCCAACACGAATGCCTGCACGCTTCACTTTGTCGACGTAAGCGGGCCCGATTCCCTTCAGAGTGGTACCAATCTTTGCTTCGCCTCGAGCATTCTCTAACGCGGCATCAATAGCTTGGTGCCAAGGAAAAATGAGGTGGGCAAGGCTTGATACTTTCAAACGCGCAGTGGAAATGCCGCGTGACTCTAAAGAATCAATTTCCTTGAACAGCGTGGGTAGGTCAACAACAACGCCATTGCCAATAACGGGAGTAACGGAGTCGTAGAACACTCCGCTTGGTGTGAGTTGTAAGGCGTACTTTTGGTCGCCAATTACGACGGTGTGGCCAGCATTATGACCACCTTGATAACGAGCGACGATGCTGTGAGAAGCGGCAAGCAAGTCGATGACTTTGGCTTTGCCTTCGTCACCCCACTGGGTACCTACGACAACGGTGACGGACATGAACGCTCCCCTTTCGGAACGTGAAGTAACTCTACTTGCTCTCACTAATGTCTGGCTCCTGAATAGGCCAAGACGGGTAGGTTTCTTTGTGTGAACTCCGTTCTTCGTCGCCAGAACTGGTCCGAGATGACCATTGCCCAACGTGAGGCCCTTTGCCATCGCGGAATGGACGACATCTTCCACCCAGAACTTCGAGCATCTATTGGGGAACTCATTGAAGACGTACGGGTACGTGGCGACCAGGCACTCTGCGATGCCCTTGCCCGATTCGATGGCGTTCGCCTCGAACCCCGCCAATTACGCGTAAGCGAAGAAGAGATCGCCTCAGCCCAGGTGGACCCCGCCGTAGAGAACGGCATTCTCGACGCTATTTCCCACCTTCGTGCGTTCAACGACCAACTGCTCGAGCGCGCCAGCGACTGGAGCATTGAAATCGAGCACGGTCTCACCGCGGGGGAAAAAGTGTCTCCCATTTCCAGTGTTGGCCTGTTTGTACCCAGCGGGAAAGCCAGTTACCCATCTGTTGCCTATCAATTAGGAGTCCCCGCAGTGGTGGCCGGTGTTCCGCACATCTCACTCATTGTTCCCCCAGTGCCTGGTGGCCAGGGTGAAGTAGACCCCGCTGTACTTGTGGTGTGTCGTCATCTCGGAATCAAGAACGTGTTCCGCGTGAACGGACCTTCCGGAATTGCTGCACTCGGATTCGGAACACAAACAATTCCGAAAGTTCGCAAAGTTGTCGGACCAGGAAGTCCAGCGGTCACCATCGCTCAAGTGGAAATGCAGCGTTTCGGTTTGGCCACCATGATGTTGTTGGGGCCCACCGAAAGCATGATTGTTGCCGATCACACCGCACACGTTGGACGCCTTGCAGCAGATCTGCTCATCGAGGCCGAACACGGAACCGACTCGTCCGTTGTGCTGGTCACCACCTCCGCAGAACTCATCGACTCAGTAGATGCAGAACTTGCAATTCAACTTGGCGATCTTCCTGAAGTTCGCGCAACTGCAGCACGAGCATCACTTGGGCCGAACGGTGGTGCTGTTCTTGTGCGCACTCTCAACGAAGCTGCCGACGTTGCGAACATGTATGCACCTGAACATCTTCAACTTGCTGTTGACGCATCGTATGAAGAAGACATGCTTGACCTTCTTGTGAATGCTGGCGAGATTCTTATTGGTCAGCACACACCATTTAGTGCAGGGAACTTCGTCATTGGTTGCCCAGCATCGCTTCCCACAAGCGGATTCGCACACGTGTCATCGGGAATCACTGTTGATGCGTTCTTGAAAAAGACTGCTGTTGCGAAGGCAACAGAATCTGCATTGCGCAGAATGTCACCCAGCATTGTGGCGTTATCCGACCACGAAGGCTTCTCCGCCCACGGCAACGCCATTCGTCGCCGCTTCGGCTGATCTAAAACGGGGTGTCGCCCATCACCGTAACGCGGTGGCCATAACGCCGATGTGGCCAGTAGTCCCAAATAGCGCGGTGTTGCGCACACCGGTTGTCCCAGAACGCAATGGAATTTGGTTCCCACTGAAAACGACACTGGAAGTTTGGATGTTCCATGTGTTGGTACAGGAAATTCAGTATTGCGTCACTCTCATCGCGAGGTACACCAACGATGTGCGTGGTGAATGAACGATTCACGAACAAACACTTCTTGCCAGTTTCTGGATGAGTGCGTACCACTGGATGCTTTGACCGTGGGTAGGAAGGTTTATCGGCCACCCCGGAGTACAGACCGCGATACACATGTTCGCCGTCATGTACAGCAACAAGTCCGTCCAGGTATTCCTTCATCTTGTCGCTGAGGGCGGCATAGGCGGCATACATGTTGGAGAACATGGTGTCGCCACCACTCGGTGGAACATCGTGAATGTACAAGATGCTTCCCATGGGCGGCTGCGGCTGACATGACACATCGGAGTGCCACGCTTCACCATTTGCTCTATCTGAATTCTCGTCGGCAGAGATGACCAAGATTTCTTGATGTCCCGTTGCGTTTGCCGCGGCGGGGTGCACATCTAGTTCGCCAAAGCGACGACCGAACTCAATGTGCTGTTCAACGCTGAGATTCTGGTCTCGAAAAAACACCACGCAATGTTCAGCCAATGCGCGACGAATTTCTTTTGTTGTTTCGTCGTCAATGTTCGCAAGATCGATGTTGTCGACTACCACTCCAACATTTGGCGTATACCGACGCAATGAAATTCGCGAGTAGGGCGATGACTCTTCCCACACCGCTTTTGAACGCGGACCACCCTTTTTTGTTGCCATTTCAGTCACGAACTCCAACGACGAAGCTTGCAACTGTTGACAACGAGCCACCAATGTTCAGAGTTGCAAAGGTCTTTGCTCCCTCTACTTGAATGTCTCCTGCAGTCCCAGTGACTTGCTTGGTTGCGTCGAAAAGCATGCGGGCACCGGTTGCGCCAACGGGATGTCCACCACCAATAAGACCACCACTTGGGTTGATTGGCAGTTTTCCATCGCGCTCAATAGTGCCGTCTTCAATTGCTTTCCATGATTCGCCAGGTGCCGTAATTCCGAAGTGATCAATCGCCATGTATTCAGTTGTGGTGAAACAGTCATGGGTTTCAATTCCGTCGAGTTGAAACACATCGGTAATTCCTGCACGACGCAATGAATCGCTAATGGTGTCGTTCACATGTGGAAACACATACTTGTCGTTCTTGCTGCGCTCAAGTTTGTCGAGGAACTTGATGCCGGCATTGCGATGACCCCAACCCAAAATTTGTGCCGTTTCCGAGACACGAATGTTTCTTCGTGCTGCTTGTGCATCGATGAAACGTTGTGACACCAGAACAACTGCCGTTGCGCCGTCGGTGATTTGACCACAATCTTGTCGACGTGTTCCAGGCTCGATGATGGGGTTGGCTACATCGTCGTCAGTGAAACTGAGGTCGGTGAACTTCCATGAACGAGTTTGTGCAAGCGGATTTGATTTTGCATTCGTGTAATTGATTTCAGAAATGCGATTCAGATATTGACGATCGAGGCC
>CAIVDG010000291.1 GCA_903904615.1 uncultured Acidimicrobiaceae bacterium
GATGCCGGATACATCGACGCCGACGGGTATGTCTACATTCACGACCGCGTGAAAGACATGATTGTGTCTGGTGGAGAAAACGTTTATCCCGCCGAAGTGGAAAACGTTCTTATGTCGCACCCTGGTATCGCCGATGTTGCCGTCATCGGAATTCCGCATGAGAAGTGGGGCGAAACCGCGCTAGCAGTTGTTGTGAAGGCACCAGATACAACGGTGACTGAACAAGACATCATCGATTTCTCTCGTGAGCGTTTGGCCCGCTTCAAGTGCCCAACACAGGTGCAATGGATAGACGTGCTGCCACGTAACCCAAGCGGCAAGGTTCTGAAGAAAGACTTGCGTGAACCGTATTGGGAAGGACGCGAACGACGCGTCAACTAGTTAACGGCCGAGCAGTGTTCCGCCGTCACACGAGATGACTTCACCGACGGTGAACGCACCTGCACGTGAGCACAAGAAAATGGTGAGACCAGCAATGTCTTCCGGCGAGCCGACTCGATTGCTCGGGTTCATCTGACCAACAGTTGACCAGTCGGTTGCCTCGACATCGCCGCCGCCGCCCACACCAGTGGACAACATGTATGTGGGGAATGGTCCGGGAGCAATGGCGTTAACGATGATGTTGCGCTTGCGCAAACGAGCGGCCAACACTTTCGTCAACGAGTGCACTGCCGCCTTCGAGGGGCCATACGAATATGTCTCAAAAGTTGGTGTACTGAGTCCATCAATGGAACCAATGTTGACGATGCGTGATGGATCTTCTGTCGTGGCACGAGAGGTCATCAACGGAAGCATTCGCTGAGTTAAGAAGAAAATTGATTTGACGTTGGTGTCCATGACTTTGTCCCAACCAACTTCAGGGAACTCTTCAAGTGGTGCACCCCATGACACGCCTGCATTGTTCACGAGAATGTCGACATGCTTCTCGCGCTTTGTAATTTCAGCAACAAGAGCGTCAATACCTTCAAGGTCTGAAACGTTTGCGGGGATAGAAATGCACTCGCCGCCATAGTTCTGCATGAGGCGCTGTGCTGCTTCGTCGCACTGCTGAGCCTTGCGTGACGAGATGTAGACCTTGGCACCGTTCGCAAGAAGGCCAGCTGCGATCATCTCGCCAATGCCGCGGGAGCCGCCGGTTACAAGTGCCACTTTCCCTTTCACTGAGAAAAGGTTCTGAACTGTCATGTCGTGCGCCATTGTGTCCTCCACGTCGAAGCGATTGTGCTTCTGAGATTAGGTCAGGACAGCGCCAAACACGCCACTGAGAACTCCCTACGAAGAGAATCCGCCACGCGACAGGATGGCGGTTCCCGACGGGTCAATGGCCCACGATGCCCCTTCATCCCACGTATCGGCAAAGACCACATCTTTCATGGGGACACGTCGCACTGGACCGTGGTTGCCTGCAGGTTTTCCCAGCGAGATTGTTGCGGCAATGAAGGTGTTCTCGGGAATGTTCAGTAAAGAACGCAGTTCATTTTCAACAAAGCCGTGGAATCCCGTGAGCACTCCCCCGTATCCCAGTGCACGTGCCGCCAACAGAATGTTCTGACATGCCGGATACACCGACGCACCTTCAGTAGGAGTAGGCGGACGGTATCGAACGAGAAAGGCAAGAACGAGTACGGGAACATCAGCGAAGTTGTCAACGTATTGCTGCATAGTGCGAGCCATACGCGCTTTCGGAGATGTGTCGTCAACCGAGGTGTCTTCGTAGCCGTCTACTTTGCGCTTCTCATTCCACAGCGTTTGCGCACCGCGCGCAATAAGACTCTTTACTTCTTTCGATCGTTCCGAATCTGTAAAGACCATGAAACGAAAGGGCTGTCTATTTGAACCACTCGGTGCTCGAGTTGCCGCAAACATGATGTCTCGAAGATGCTCTTCAGGAATTGGTTCAGGCAAGTAACGACGAATTGCGCGTGTTGTATGCAAACCCTCTAGTAGTCCAATGTCGTTCGGGTCAGGTGTTGAGTTGTTGTCAGACATAAGGTTTCTTGTTCCTATGCGTGGTGGTCAAGCACGCCGGCGTCTTTCGCCCACTTCCAATGCATGCGACCATGATCTGCATTGGCGGCGATAACTCCACCAACAGTTCCGTCTGCCCACGGTGCACCCGGCAACACTTCTTCCAATTGCGCATCGGTGAGCTCACTGAGAAGTTGCAGAGATACGGCTCGCGCGCTCGCCCCCAAGGC
>CAIVDG010000292.1 GCA_903904615.1 uncultured Acidimicrobiaceae bacterium
GGCTGTCTTCGATCCGCCGAAACATTCGACAATCGCGTCGGCATTGCGCCACAACACACCTTTGGGCATGCCTGTTGTGCCGCCGGTGTACAAGATGTAGAGGTCGTCACCGTGATAACCAGTTGCTGGTTTGGTGGTGGGTGACTGTTGAAGCGCGTCTTCGTACCACACAGCTCCGGGCAACAAGTCGTTGTTCGAGGAGTCGGGTACCTGCAAGATGACGCGAAGTTTCGGAAGAGATGCTCGAACTTCTTGCAGTAACGGCGCAAAACGCGAGTGAACCACAATTGCCGAGGCCTGCGAATCGTTGAGAAGGTATTGCAACTCTTCGGCCACGTAGCGGTAGTTCACGTTGAAGGGGGCAACACGAGCCTTCCAAGAGCCGAGCATTGATTCCAGGTATTCGTTGCCGTTGTGCAAGTAGATGGCAAGGTGATCTTGGCCTGTTTCCCACCCTTGAAGAGAGTCCCGTTCGGTGTGACAGCCCAGCCCTTGTGTTGCGAGGTAGTTCGCCAACTGACGCGTTCTGTCAGTTATTTGTTGCCAGGTGAATCGCTTGTCGCGAAAGATGAGACATTCCTCATTCGGACGTGTGGCTGCGATGGCTTCGTGCAGTTCGGGATAACTGATGGTTGCAGGTGGGAACGCGGACATAGAGGAACGATAACCTCGGCACTAAAGGAGGGACCATGTCGAACAACCCCCACGCCCCAATCTTCGGAGTTTTCATTCCACAGGGATGGAAAATGGAACTAGCCGGAATTGAAGGTGCCGAGAACAAATGGAACACTTCTGTGAACATTGCTGTTCTCGCAGAAGAACTCGGTTTCGACTCCATTTGGGTGTACGACCACTTCCACAATGTTCCCAAGCCTTCACACGAAGCAGTGTTCGAATGCTGGACCACTATTGCGGCCATCAGTCAGCGAACCTCACGTATTCGCCTTGGCCAAATGGTGGGCTGCAACAGCTATCGCAACCCAGGACTCCTCGCAAAGATCACTTCCACGGTGGATGTCATTTCTGGTGGTCGTCTTGATTGGGGCATTGGCGCTGGTTGGTACGAGAACGAGTACAAGGGATATGGCTACGAGTTCGCCAAGCCCTCTGACCGCATTGGCATGTTGCGCGAAACCGTAGAGATTGTGAAATCAATGTGGACACAACCGGAAACTTCGTATGACGGCAAGTTCTACAAGGTGTCACGCGCCCACTGTGATCCGAAACCACTTCAACAACCCACGCCTCCAGTGTGGATTGGAGGCGGTGGAGAACAGCTCACACTGCGCGTCGTTGCCGAGCATGCCGACGTCTCGAACTTCGGAAGTTCTTTGGAAGAGTTCATCAAGAAGCGTGAGATTCTGAAGGGACACTGCGCAGCGGTGGGACGAGATGAAGACACCATTCGCAAGACAATCTCTAGTGAAGTGTTCATTCGTGAGACCGAAAAAGAGATTGAGCAAGCAGGGTCGAAGAATCCGTGGGGATTAGCGGCCGACCAATGGCGCGAGAAGGCACTGGTGGGCACTCCCGAGCAAGTCAGCGAAAAGATTCAGAAGTATCTGGACGCTGGCTGTACCGGCTTTATTCCGTGGTGCCCGGATTACCCAAGCACCGAGACAATCGAGTTGTTTGCCAAGAAGGTCATTCCTAACTTTCGCTAGGAACCTGCAGCATCAGCCTGCGTAATATCGGAAGATCACTTCTGCCACGCATGAAGGTTTCGATGATCCTTCTGTTTCAATAGTGGTTTCGATGGTTACTTGGGCGCCGCCTGCAATGTCGTCCACCGCGAGAACCTTTACGCCGGCACGCAACTTTGCACCAACGGGTACTGGCGCCATGAAGCGAACCTTGTTGGCTCCGTAGTTCACACCCATAGCTACTCCGCCAACAGAGAAGATCTGTGGCAGGAGAACTGGTCCGAGCGACAAAGTGAGGTAACCGTGAGCAATGGGGCCACCGAATGGTGACTGAGCCTTCGCGCGCTCTGGGTCGGTGTGAATCCACTGCTGGTCACCAGTGGCATCGGCGAACAGTTGAACGCGGTCTTGATCGATGGTCATGTATTCGGAGTAACCGAGGTGTTCGCCAACAAGTGTCTTGAGGGCTTCCAGGCTTTCAATGTGACGTGTCATAGATATGAGTGTGTCACATAAGCGGGGTGGCGCTTTAACGCAACCACTGCTTTACGTA
>CAIVDG010000293.1 GCA_903904615.1 uncultured Acidimicrobiaceae bacterium
GCAGGTATGTCTGCAAAAGCCCGCTATCCATCGTTTTCCAAAAGCAATGGCGCAGCGCATTCAAGGGATGTGCGCCATCATCGCCACTTCATACAAAAACAAGGGCGAGAACATTTGGAAGGACGTCACCGATGCTCAGGTGTTGTTTGAACGCCTTCGCAAACTTCCCGGATACGGCGAAGAGAAGGCACAGATTTTCATTGCGCTTCTCGGCAAACGTTTCGATATTGCTCCCGAAGGCTGGAAGAAGGCTGCTGGAGTTTTTAGCGACAAGAACCCACGCACCATTGCCGACATCACCGACCAAGCCACTTTGCTGAAAGTGCGCGCGTGGAAGAAGGCCGAGAAGGCAGCTGATCGCGACAAGCAATCTCGCCCGCTTCCGCCGAAGAAGACCGCCGCAAAGAAGAAGTCGTGACAACGCTCATTACGGGTGGTGCCGGATACATCGGATCAATCACCACGCGCCTTATTCGCTCAACGGGGCGAGCAGTGGTGGTGTTGGACACCTTAGAGAACGGTCATCGCAAGGCAGTGGGAGACGCACCGTTTGTCCAAGGCGACATTGCAGACACCGACCTCGTAGAACGCGTGTGCCGCGAACATCAAGTTGACGAAGTTGTCCACTTTGCCGCCTACAAAGCAGTGGGCGAATCAATGGAGAACCCTGCAAAGTATTTCCAAAACAACGTCACGGGTTCGCAGAAACTGTGCGAGGCGTTGTCCCGCGTTGGCGTCAACCGTGTGGTCTTTTCGTCCACGGCCGGCATTTACGGAACACCAGATGTTGTTCCCGTTACAGAAAATGCTGAACCTCGTTGTGAAAGCGTGTACGCCGAAACAAAATTGATGATTGAAAAGACTCTGCAGTGGTACTCACGCACCACAAGCATGCGTCATGTATCGCTTCGCTACTTCAATGCTGCGGGTGCCGCCACAGACGGCACGCTCGGCGAAGATTGGCGCTTCTCGCAGAACCTCATCCCCCACGTCATGAAAGCCGCAATGGGCGCATCGCCTTCTCTCGCGGTGTTTGGCAATGACTTCCCCACCCCCGACGGCACAGGTGTGCGCGACTACATCCATGTAGAAGACCTAGCCACCGCCCACGTAGCGGCACTGGAGTACTTGCGAAACAACGGAGACAGCGTCACGTGCAATGTGGGAACTGGGTTTGGCACCAGCGTGATGGAAATCATTCACGCAACAGAACGCGTCACCGGCAAAAACGTGCCGTACACCGTCTCTGCACGTCGCGCGGGCGACCCGGCCGAGTGTTACGCAGACACTCAACGTATTCAACAACTGTTTGGCTGGTCACCAACACGTTCTCTCGACGACATCATTGCCACAGCATTCGCATGGCATTCATCGCATCCGCTTGGGCACGACAGTTAGTTACATCAACAACGCGCGTTGACGGTCTAGCCAACCCAACAACACAGCAATAGCGCGGGGGTCGTGACGCAAGCGGTGCCCAGCACCAGGAACAATGCGTAATTCAGCAGTGCCGTGTGCCCGTGCCAAATCACGTGAGTCAGCAACGGGGACACTTTCGTCTTCTTCACCGTGCATTACCAACAACGGGCGCGGCGCAAAACGACGAGCGGCATCCACTGGCCGGAATCGACGAAGTTCACGACTCCATTCATCGAATGCTTTCGGGAAACCAATTGTTCGAATTGCGCCAATCTCACGCGCATGTTCCAGGAACCGTCGGGGCTGACCAGCCCAGTCGTCAAAGTCTGCGCGCGCACCCAATAATGCACATCCACGAACTCGCGGATCGTCTGCAGCAACACACAATGCAAGAGCACCACCAGTGTTCGTGCCCACCAACCAAATTCCTTGCGGAGACACTTCTTCTTCTAAGTGATCAATTGCTGCGCGAAGATCGTCGACCCACCCTTGCATGGAGAAATCTCCATCACTTTCGCCACATCCGCGAAATGTGAAAGTGAGCGCAGCCCAACCAAGATCGTTTGCAACTCGGTCCATGAGTTGCGGAAATGTGACAGCAGATTGACGAGCGTCGAGAGGGCCAATGGGAAATCCGTGACACAAAATGACGCCAGGCAACTGAGGATTGTGACCACTTGGCACTGCCAAGTAGCGATTGAGAGTGAGAGAGCCAGAACGGAAGTTGCCGTTCATTGCTCCGGACATGAAGTAAACCTACGCGCGTGGCTTACGATGACGACGCGTGGCGCCAGCCGTAGCCAAGGTGTACCCGCGGTTGCGAGCTTCAGCCAATGTGTCTGGTCCGAAACACAGACCAACACCCTCATCCACGATTTCGTTGATGATGTCTTCCTCGGTCCATTCGTCAAGGTCGTACACCAGTTGTGTGCGCTTGTCGCCGAGGAATCGAGTGTGTTCAAACCGTACGGGGCGTTCCATGGGTACAACGGTAGTCGCCCACTACGCCACACCAACGAACAACGCAGTAGTTTTCAGTCATGGCAGACAATCAGCAGCCCGAAACCATTGAGTTTTTCTTCGACATCATGTGTCCATACGCATACCAGACCTCAGTTTGGATTCGTGAGGCCCAGGCCCAAGCCGGGTTCAACATTCGCTGGCGATTCTTCAGCCTGGAAGAAGTGAACCGCGAAGAAGGTAAGCCACATCCGTGGGAGCGCGAGTTTGCCTATGGCTGGACACCCATGCGTGTTGCTGCGTGGCTTCGTCGCCAAGACAACGAGTGGTGCGGCAAGTTCTACGAAGTGTGTGGTCGCACGCTTCACGTTGATGGCCGCCGCCACTACGACAAAGACATCGCATTGGAATTGTTGGCCGAAGCCGGCTTACCGCTCGAGGCGTGGGACGAAGCTCTTGCAGACCCCACCACCAGCGATGACGTGCGCGCCGATCACGAATACGCAATCAAAGACCTTGCCGGATTCGGCGTTCCCATCATCACTATCCCAGGTGGCCGTCCCGTGTTTGGCCCCGTCGTTCTTCCTGCACCAAGCGGAGACCGTGCACGCGAACTGTGGGATCTCACCGTTGGGTACGCACGCTTCCCCGGTTTGTTTGAATTGAAAACACCCAAGACCGATGAGGACATGCAGATGATTGGGCGAATCTTCTCGCCATATCTTGAAGCACGTCAATGGCGAACAATCCAGAATCCTGCACGATAAGGACACACACATGATTCCTGTAGACACCATCAACAAGTTGGAACAAACATGGCGTTCCATGACTGCGTTCTGCGAGACGCTCACAGAAGCTGAGTGGAAAACTGCATCACAGCTTCCGAATTGGTCAGTGCAAGACAACTTGTCGCACATCATCGGATCCGAATCGTCCATGCAGGGCATTCCGCGTCCAGATCACACTGCGCCAGACAAATCACACGTGAAGAATCCAATTGGCGATGCGAACGAAGACGACGTCGATGTTCGTCGCACTCGTAGCGGTGCAGAAGTTCTCGCCGAGTGGAAGTCTGTGATGGAACAGCGCTTAGCCACTCTGAGGTCTGGCGACGAGGCGTACTTCGCCCAAGAATCATTTACTCCAACAGGCCCAGGAACACTGGCAGATTTCTTGCACATTCGCGTTTTGGATTGTTGGGCACACGAACAAGACATGCGTCGTGCCGTGAACAAGCCTGGCAATCAAGGTGGACTCGCAGCGGAGCACACCATCGACAGGCTCATTCGGACAATTCCTATTGTTGTTGGCAAGCGAGCAGGTGCACCCGAAGGCGGATGCGTGGTTGTTCGTATCACGGGAGAAGTTCAACGCGTCACTGTCACCACAGTTGTTGAAGGTCGCGCTCAGGCGAGCACCGATGTGCCAGCGAATGTGTTGTGCGACATCAGCATGGACAGTGACACCTTTGCGCAATTAGCCATGGGGCGTGCTGGTGCCGATGACCTTGCACCAAACATTTCCATTAGTGGAGATGCAGAACTTGCACACCGCGTGGTGAGCCAGTTCAACATGATGATCTAGACGGTGTCTGCCTTCGGGCCCACAGCACCAATTGCTGCAAAGTATGCGTTGTGTGCATCAAGCACGTGTACAACGTCGACATCGTCCAGCACTTCCACACCACGTTTCGTCGCTTCATCTAACAAGAATGCGGCAAGATGCGTTTCATCCACCACAAGTGGCGTATCAATGTCTTGACGACGATCTATGACGTCTTGCGGAACCAAATTGCGTTCCGCCAACCAATTCATGTGGCCCAAGAGCAGGGCACGAACTTCGTCCAATGTGAGGCGGGCTTGGGTGTCTGCGGGCAATGCATTGGCTACAAAGTTCACCGCAAGGTCAAGTTCGTACACCACTCGTGGAGCAACTGCGTCGAGACGACGTGCTTCGCGACCGACCACCACTGCTGCAATGACGAACACGCTCACCACGGAGAGAACAAGAAAAACAATGGTGATGGCGGGCATGACCACAGCCTACGAGAACGACCTAGAAGCTCTCCATCAATAGCCACGCCGGATCATCGGCAACTGTCACAACACGCGCCATGAATCCGGAACCATCAGCGCCCCATGAGTACTCCATGTATTGCGGCAACCCTGGGCGATAAATGAGGTCTCTTCCCCGGAATGCAAACTCATACGCAACTGACGGACAGATGTAGGCCGTGGTTCCTGCGAATGGCGCAGAGATAGTCATGTGCGCATGCCCACTGACCACCGCCAGTACATGGTGACGTTGTACAACCTCTGCGAGTCCTGCAATGGACTCGTCGTCAAGACGAACAGAACTAAGCGCCGGCCCACCAATTGGGAAACACGGGTGATGCATTGCAATGAGCGAGGGAATTCCACTGGCCAGTGCGTTGTCTAACCAATTCAATTGATCATCATCCAGCGCGCCGTCACCGCGACCTAAGCGTGATGAGTCCATGACGATTAACTGACCGTCAGGAAGCGGGCGAATGTAATCAAGTCGGCCATTGCGTCCTTCTAACGAGAACGTTGACTGCAAGCGCTGTGACTCATCGTGATTACCTGCACATAACAACACATCACGATCCACACTGTTCAACACATCGGCAAAACCGCGGTACTCATTTTCCGTACCAGCACGTGCAACACAGTCGCCCGTAATAACAATTGCCGTGCTCTTTTGTGCTGCATGACGCAATGCCTTACCCAAGTTGCCCACCGGGTCCGATGCTTCAAACAGTTCATCCCCTGGGCCAGGAATATGCGGATCGGAAATTTGAGCGACAACAGTGCGTGGCATAAACGAAGAGTAGAACACCTGCCCTTTCAGTGATGTACGCACAAACAAAAGAGCCCGGGCACAAGGCCCGGGCTCTGATGAAGTTTTCTGAAGGTGAAATCAGATACCGATGCGCTGAGCAAGAAGCTCGCGGTGGTAGGTGGGGTCACCAAAGATGAGTTCGCTTGACTTTGCACGCTTGAAGTAGAGGTGCGCTGGGTGTTCCCAGGTGAAACCAATACCGCCGTGAATCTGGATGTTCTCAGCTGCTGCGTGGAAGTAGGACTCTGAGCAGTATGCCTTTGCAAGTGATGCAACCGAAGGAAGTTCTTCGTTCATCTCTGCTGCACACCACATGCCGTAGTAGGCAGCGGACTTTGCGGACTCAACCTCAAGCAACATGTCTGCACACTTGTGCTTGATGGCCTGGAATGAACCAATGGGGCGTCCGAACTGGATGCGGTCCTTTGCGTACTGAACAGCCATTTCGAGAACCTTCTGTGCGCCACCAACCTGCTCTGCTGCAAGTGCAACAGCTGCAAGATCCATGACCTGACCAAGAACGTCGCCGCCCTTGCCTTCGGTACCGATGAGCTTTGCTGGAGTGTTGTTGAACTCAAGCTTTGCTTGCTTACGTGTCTGGTCCATTGTGGAAAGAGCAGTGCGGGTCAAACCAGATGCATTGCCGTCAACTGCGAACAAGCTGATGCCCTTCGCTGTGCGAGCAGCAACGATGATGAGGTTTGCGGTGTGACCGTCGAGCACGAAGCTCTTTGTTCCGCTGATGGTGAAATCGGATCCGGAACCCTTTGCTTCGATGGTGATACCTGCTTCGTCCCAACGACCTGATGGCTCGGTGGTGGCAAGTGTTGCGATTGTTTCGCCGCTTGCGATGCCAGGCAGGTATGCCTTCTTCGCTGCGTCGTCACCGGAGAGAAGCAATGTGTTTGCTGCAAGCACAACGCTGGAGAAGAAAGGTCCGCAATACAGTGCGCGTCCCATTTCTTCCAACACAACGCCAAGCTCGATAAAGCTTGCGCCCTGGCCGCCGAATTCCTCGGGAATTGCGAGTCCCTGAGGGTTGATTTCGTTAGCCATCTGTGACCACACGCCTGCATCGAAACCATTGACGGTTTCCATCTGCTCGCGGACCGCTTCTTCTGATGACTTGTTCTCAAGGAACGAGCGCACCATCTTGCGGAGTTCTTCTTGTTCTTCACTAAATGCAAAATTCATGCCGTCATTCTGTCGGGACAACCCACCCGTTCGCTACTTGCAATGTGTACGCAGGTGTACACATCTGCGGTACCCTGACCTTATGGCACATATCGGCATGAGAGAACTACGCGCAGCCCTCTCCACATATCTACGCCGCGCCCAGCAAGGTGAACGGGTGGTGGTCACCATCGACGGCGCGCCCGTGGCCCAACTGAGCCCGTTAGTGGGAGACCTAGCTGGGGTGTCGCTGGCCGATCTCGTGGCGCGAGGAACTGTGGTGGCGCCACGTCGACGTGGCGATTGGGTTCCCGACGATCCACTTCTCCTCACATCTGGCGCACGAGTTGATCGTGCACTCGGGCAAGTTCGTTCATGAGTGTGTTCCTCGATGCAAGTGCGCTGTTATCACTGCACATAGATGGCCCGGCAAGGCGTGTTGTTCTGGATGCTCTTGAATCGGACACCACATGGGTAGCCAGTGCCCACGCCCTTGGTGAAGCAATTGCGGCTGCCTCTCGTCTCACCGATGAACCAGTACTTGTGCGTCACCTCGAAGACATGGTGCGTCACACCTGGGACTTCTTGCACGTTGTTCCCCTTGACCAGGCTCTCCTCGATGACGCGACTGCGCTCTGCCAACAACAACCGGTTGGTTTCTCCACTGCATTGCATTTGTCCGCAGCCGTTCGTTTGCCTGGCCCTACCCAATACATCACATTTGACGCCGCACAAATCCCTGTCGCCCTGTCATTTGGGTTCGATGTTGTGTCAGGCTAAAGACATGTCAGGTTCGCTAGGGACACTCCACTACTTCGACCACAACCTTGAAGTACATCGCGTGGTTGTTGGCCCTTATGCGAACAATGTGTTCGTTGTGCGCTGTAAGCACACGGGCGACGCAGTCCTCATAGATGCCGCAAACGAACACGAACGACTTCTCGATTTGTGTCAAGCACTCGGCGTGCGACGTGTTCTGGAAACTCATGGGCATCACGATCACATTCAGGCAGTTCCCGCTATGCGCGAAGCCGGATACGAAGTGGCTGTCACACCCGATGACGCTGCAATGTTGAAAGACGTTGGCTACGACGTGTTCATCAACGATGGTGACGTCATTGAAGTAGGTCGCCTTCGTTTTGAGGCAATCTTGAATCCTGGCCACACACCAGGGTCTGTGTCGTTCAAGGTGAAAGATGCACCGCTGTTGTTCACCGGTGACACATTGTTTCCTGGTGGACCGGGTGCAACACACTTCCCCGGCGGAAGCTTCGACACCATCATTCAGTCAATAGATTCACGCCTCTTCACTTTTCCAGGCAACACCGTGCTGCTCCCTGGACACGGCGTAGACACCACAATTTCTACAGAACGACCACACCTGTCCGAGTGGGTACAACGTGGCTGGTAAGTCGCCCTTCCTCGGAGGCATGTCTCCTACAGCGTTGCCTCAATCGCACAACACTCAGCACGTCTCTGTTGACGGTCGCTTGTCGCAAGAAGATCGCGCACGTCTTCGCAAGATTCCATCATTGAAGAATGCGTGGAGTGTTGCGTGGCTATACGGACAAAACATTCTGTTACTTGCTGTCACTGTGCGCATCAACCACCCTCTGTTGTGGGTAGTGGCATTTCTTCTCATGGGACGTGCGCATGCGCAGTTCTTGTCTCTCATGCATGAAGCAGCACACCGACTGCTTTTCACACACAAGGCAACGAACGATTTCGTGGGTAATTGGCTGCTTGGTTACCCAACGCTCACAAGTACTCCTGCGTATCGCCGTGTGCACATGGCCCACCACAAGAGAGAATTCGGGCCTAA
>CAIVDG010000294.1 GCA_903904615.1 uncultured Acidimicrobiaceae bacterium
AAGCGTCCACGTTGGTAGTCGTCAAACGCTTGTTGCAGTTCAGCGCGCGTATTCATCACGAACGGTCCGTACTGCTCAACAGGTTCACCAATGGGTTGACCACCAAGAAGAATCACGTCGAGTGATTCGTGCGCGCTTGCTTCAAGAGTGATGACGTCACCCTCTCCGAAGACCACTGCTTGACCAAGTCCGAACGCAAGGTGTTCAGCACCTGCAAAACCTGAACCCTTCAGTCCATAGGCAAGCGCATTGAAGTGTGGGTTCCACGGAAGAGTCATGCGTGCACCAGGAGACAATGTCGCGTGTGCCATCACGATTGGCGAATGTGTGGAGCCAGGCCCCTTTGTTTCTCCTAAGTCGCCAGCAATAAGGCGAATGAGAGTTCCTGCGTCGGACGTTGTGAGAAGCGGGATGAGTGATGCTTCAAGATTCTGATACGCCGGCGAGATCATCTTTTTGTGTGACGGCAAGTTGACCCACAATTGCAAACCATGGAACAGGCCACCTTGAATGACCAAACTCTCCGGTGGCGTTTCAATGTGGAGAATTCCGCCACCAGCAGTCATCCATTGCGTGTCGCCATCAGAGATGACCCCTCCACCTCCGTGTGAGTCTTGATGAATGAACGCGCCGTCCATGATGTAAGTGACGGTTTCAAAACCGCGATGTGGGTGCCAGTCGGTTCCGCGTGGTTCGTATGGGCCGTAGTCCACTTCGCCCATCTGGTCCATCATGATGAACGGATCAAGTGCAGCTTTTGAAATGCCTGCGAATGCGCGCCGTACGGGGAAACCTTCTCCCTCGAAACCTTGTGGGGCAGTAGTGACCGCACGCACTGCGCGGTCACGAGCAGTGGGGGATGGAGCAGGAAGTCTGGGAAGGGTCAATGTGTCGGCGGTGACTGCAGGCATTGGGGGCTCCTGTGATTGAGGTCGCAACTATTTAGTTGCGCTCGCAATCATATCGAGCGGCGGGAAGGGTCGCAACGGGGTCTGGCACACTGTGGGTGTGATTGTTCACCTCATTGACGGAACGTACGAGCTGTATCGGCAGCACTTTGGCCAGGCTGTTCGCCATCGCACGCCGCCACCGCTGTCTGCATCTCGTGGTGTGGTGACCTCCACCCTGCAATTGCTTGCGGGCGGTGCCACGCACGTTGCGGTGTCTGTTGACCATGTCATTGAGAGTTTTCGAAACGATTTGTACGACGGATACAAAACGTCGGAGGGAATGGAACCAGAAATTCTGGAACAACTTCCCGTGATGCAAGAGGCCCTTCGTGCTCTCGGTGTGCCGGTGTGGTCAATGGTGAAGTACGAAGCAGACGATGCTTTGGCTGCGGCGGCTGCGCGCGCCGATGCAGATGCTCGTTGTGATCAAGTACAAATGCTGACGCCAGACAAAGACTTAGGTCAGATGGTAAAAGGCAATCGAGTAGTTCAGTACGACCGTCGCAACGATGTGATTATCAATGAATCTGCCGTCATTGAAAAGTTCGGCGTCACACCCGCAAGCATTGCTGACTGGCTTGGTCTTGTTGGTGACACCGCAGATGGTTTTCCGGGTTTGCAAGGGTGGGGTGCAAAGAGTGCATCGTCGGTTCTTGCGAAATACATCCACATTGAAAACATTCCCGATGACGAATCTCAGTGGGCAACAGACGGTGTCGTCGTGCGTGGAGCAGCCAAGCTTGCAAACACACTTCGCGAGCAGCGCGACTTGGCCATGTTGTTCAAAAAGATTGCAACCGTGGTGACAGACGTTGATGACGATGTGAAGATTGGCAATGTTGACGATTGGGAATGGCGTGGTCCTACAAAAGAGCTCGGTGCAATTGCTCGAAAGTTAGAGATGACAGATCTTGTTGAACGCGCCGAGCGCGCAATGGTAGGACGCTGATACGTTACTCGTTGTCGTCGGTGACAATGTCGGGGAGTTCGTGGCCCTCTTCCTGAAGAGGAAGTAGCGCAGAAAGCGCAGTGATAGCTGCTGACAAGTCGTGCGCTCGTAAGGCGTCGGTGACGACCTCTGTTGCTCGTTGTGAATTGAGTTGCAAAGACGGCGACCAACGAATCTCAAAATGACGGTGCTTGGGATCTACGCAAAAAACAAGAGATGCCGCTGACCACTTCACTGCTAGTTGGTTTGCTCGTTTCTCTGGGTGGCGACCCAAGTTGCCAACGTGGACAATGATTTGATGCCCCGAAGTTTCTTCGGCCGTATGGATTGCGCGTGCAACCTCGGCCTTTTGTTCTAACCACCACTTCGTCATCACCAACTCCCGCCTGCGCCGCCGCCACTAAATCCGCCGCCGCCTCCGCCGCCGAAACCACCACCGCCGAAGCCGCCACCCGAACCGCCGAAGCCACCAGGGATAAAGATTCCCCCGTATCCACGTCGCGAGCCGCCCGATGTCCACGTGGTGTGCTGACCCAGTCGCGCCATGAGGGAGAGAAAGATTGACCCTCCAATAAAGAAGATGAACAAAAGGACACTCAGCAACGATGACAACGAGTTGTTCGTTGTGTTTGCAGTTTGAGCAGGTTGATCAACGATGGTGGGTAAAGGAATTGTTTCGCCGCGCCACACCGCCATTGCGGCCCGCGCGCCTTGAACTACTGCGCCGTTCACATCGTTTGCGCGCAATAGAGGCAGCATCACATTGTCAACAATGCGCCCGGCGGCGATGTCTGTAAGTTCGCCTTCAACTCCGCTGCCCACTTCAATGCGAAGCTCACGATCTTCAAGGGCAATCAAGATGAGAACACCGTCGTCACGTGTGGCATCACCTACACCCCATGTGCGTGCAAGGTCGATTGCGTAGTCCTGAATAGATGCGCTTCCCGTGGAGTTGATAACAGCCACTGCAATTTGGGGACCAGACGTAGTTTGAAATTGCTCGAGTTCGCTCGAGAGCGACGCTTCAATGGAGTCATCCACAGCTTGAGTGGTGTCAACCACGGCAGCTGAGTACTCCGGAAATGACCCGCCATTGTTGCTGCACCCAGCCAAAAGAACAGTGAGAGCTATAACGCCCACAGATGCAATGCGCATCGTTTTCTGTTTCAAAGAGTGATTACTCATCAGGGTTCAAGTCAACATCGGGTGCCTGGTCGGCACCTGACTGCGCTTCGAAAAGGTCTCTCTTTTCAAAACCAAACATCGACGCAACGATGGCTCGTGGGAAACGACGAATACTGCGGTTGAACTCCGATGCAGATTCGTTGTAGGTACGACGTGCTTGCGCCACGCGATTCTCGGTTCCTTCTAATTGCACTTGGAGATCGCGAACATTCTGCAAGCTGGCAACCTGTGGATAATTCTCCACAACAACTAACAATCGAGACAGTGCGCCTTCTAGGTTCGCTGCTGCATCTAGTCGATCATTTGAACTTGTTGCACCGGCATAACGAGTACGAGCTTCGGTCACGCTGTCAATAATGTCGCGCTCTTGCTCAAGAGCTCCCTCAACCGCACTCACAAGATTTGGAATGAGATCAAAACGACGTTGCAACTGCACTTCAAGGTCCGCCACTGATTGGTCGACGCGAGTTTCGCGATCGACAAGACCGTTGTATGCACCAACAATGGAAACAATGAAGAGGACGATGACGCCCACGACTGATCCGATAATGATTCCAACTCTTGAGTTCATGGGGACTCCTTAGTGAACTTCGATTGGATAAGCCCATGAGCAGTGAAGTGACGGCCAGGCGACCTGCGGCGCACGATCGTTCCCGTGTGGAGGCTGCTTCCGTCAGGACCTGACCTGGTTTACGGGCGACCGTCGCACAGGACCCGACCGCCACCTCACCGCTCACGGGCAAACCCGTACTCGTTGAGGGTTACAGCGTAACCGTCAGATAGCCTGACCGACTCGTAGGAGTAGCAATGTTCCTGCGTGGAAGAGTGCGAGAGCGGCCGAATCGGCACGCTTGGAAAGCGTGTGAAGTGAAAGCTTCCGTGGGTTCGAATCCCACCTCTTCCGCCAGACATAAGTAGGTTGTGCCCATGACTCACGAAGAGGCAATGCGAATCGCACTTGAAGAGGCCAAGCTTGCCGCAGCCAAAGGCGATGTGCCAGTGGGTGCCGTGGTGTTGCGAAATGGTGAAGTCATCGCCCGGCGTCACAATGAGCGCGAAGCCAGCAACGACCCCACCGCTCACGCTGAAGTTCTTGCTCTTCGCGACGCCAGTGCACTACTGGGAAGTTGGCGACTAAGTGACTGCACATTGGTCGTTACGTTGGAGCCCTGTGTCATGTGTGCTGGTGCAACACAATCCGCTCGCATTGGTCGTCTTGTCTATGGCGCCGCAAATTTCGAAGCCGGCGCAACAGCAAGTTTGTACAACGTCATGAGCGATCCGCGTCTTGGTCATAATCCACCAGTGGAACATGGTGTCTTAGCCGATGAATCTGCTGCGTTGATGAAGGAATTCTTCACCTCAAAGCGTTCGTAGCCCCGATAGCGTTTATTAACGGAAGGGTGCTAGAGCGGCCGAATAGGACGGTCTCGAAAACCGTTGTGGTGAATAGCCACCGTGGGTTCAAATCCCACCTCTTCCGCCACTACGACCCAGCTTCGGCTGGGTCGTTTTTGTTTATTTGCTTGTGAAGGT
>CAIVDG010000295.1 GCA_903904615.1 uncultured Acidimicrobiaceae bacterium
CATTTGCTTGGCGCAATCACAGTGGACGACGTTCTCGACCGCATGCTGCCCGCCGACTGGCGCCAGCGTCGACGTCAGGCGGCTCAGTCATGAAGCGTCGCCAAGATCTCTCCACTCCACGCCAGCGTCGGCGTGTTGGTATTCACTACGACCCCGATGCATTCGGTCAATTCAGCGAAGCCATTGCGCGCTTCCTTGGCACTGGCCGCTACCTCGTTATTCAAACGGTCATCGTGTTTTTGTGGGTCACAGTCAATGTGTTCAACATTGCACCATTCGACGAATACCCATTCATCTTCCTCACGCTCATCTTGTCGCTACAGGCCTCGTACGCTGCGCCGCTCATCTTGTTGGCGCAGAACCGTCAAGAGGATCGTGACCGTGAACAACTTGAGCGCGATCGTGAAATGGCTGCTCGTACTCAGGCCGATACTGAATACTTGGCGCGAGAACTTGCTGGTGTTCGTTTGGCGTTGGCCGATGTTGTCACCACGGCAGATCTTCGTGATCAGTTAGAGCGCATCAACGAAGCGCTTGACAAATTGGTTGCTAACGCGGACGATTCGTCACCACGCCAACAGCCCGACGCGTAGCCGCAGCGAATTCGCGCGGCATCTGCATGGGTGCTAGGTGGTCCCCTTCTAAGTGCACAACTTCTGCGCGAACTGCTTCGGCAAGCGCTTTCTGTTTGTGCGGCGGAACCAGGCGATCATGCGTTGTAAGAACAAAAGCAGTGGGCACATCGATGTCTCGTGCAAATGAACGTGCATCGAAACGAGAAATGGCGCGTCCGGCTTCACTAATCATCCATTGATCATTGCGGCGTACTTCGCCAACAATCCACGGAATGAATCTGCTGAGTTCATGGCCACGCGGAATTGCTTTGCGTAAACCAAAACGAATGAGACGTGGCGTGCTGACTTGTCGGAACACAGGACCAAGCACGTGACCCACTCGCCACCGAGCGCGTTCGCTGCGAGTGGCGTTCCATTCAAGTGCGGTGGCTTGCAACACCATGCCGTCTACTAATTCGGGGTGGCGTTTCCAGAACAACAAGCTGATGGGGCCACCCATGGAATAGCCCACGGTGGTAACCGAGCCCACACCCAATGCGCGCACTACATCGGCTGCGTCGTCGGCGCAATCTTCTAAAGAGAACGGATGATTGGGTCGAAGGCCTCGACCATGTCCGCGATGGTCAACCCCAATCACAGAAAAATCTTGTGCGAGTTCTTCATACGCAGTGAAGAACTGCAGGTCGGACGATGCGGTCCAACCGTGTAACAAAAGAAGCGTGGGTGCTTCAGGGTCACGATGAATGTGGTGACGCACGAAGATTTCACCACGGCCAGGCAAATGCACAACACGGCCCGGAAGCAATGGTGGGACTTCCAATGCGGACGCAATTCTTAACGGCATGCGCGACACACTCCCACTACATCGAGGCGATGATGCGCCATCTTAAAACCAGCTTTTGCAGCAACTCGTTCAAGAGCTGCATCTAACGCTTCTTCGATTCCGTCGGGAATACGCACATCGTCAACAGAGCCACACACACTGCACACCATGTGATGGTGGTGTCCGGTGATGTCTTCACTGAGTTCGAAACGTGCCCATTCATCTGTTGTGATGACGCGAACCACAACACCTGCGTTCTCCAACACGGTGAGGTTTCGATACGCCGATGATTGTGCGAGTCCTGTGGTGTGTTCCAGAATTTCGGGAATTGACAGTGGCCGTTGTGCGTGAGTGAGTGATTCCACAATGGCGCGTCGCCCGCTAGTGAATCGCTGACCTATCTCGGCCAACTTGGTTGCCACGTGATGCGCAATGTCAGATGCAGCAACGTGCTGATGTTCTGTCTTTGAGCCGGGCATGTAAATCACGCTACCGAGAATGAATGAGAATCAGCCGTTGAGGATGGCAAGTGCTTGACGCACCAGTCCGTCAACAAGAGAAGACGACTCTTCAATTGATGCGGGAAGCAAGACGAAGCGGCCGGCTTCATCTTGTGTGGCGACGGGTCTAGTGCGTGGACCAGCACCAAAAGTTTTGTGTGTGCGTGATTGATGCGCGCCCCAACCCATGAGTTGAAACAGCACAACATTCTTTTCTTTAGCCGACAGTTCTCCAGTTGCATTCACCACTGACAATGCTGCCAACGCAAGACGTGCACCTTCTTGTGCCGCTTCCACCCACGGTAAAAGTTGTGGATCATCACAGGTGATCTCGGCAACTGATTGCCACCACTCGTGTGACGGAGAGTCGCCTGGCCAATGTGTGTCGCCTCTATACGCAGTTGCTTCGGCAAGTGCCCGAAGACCGCGCGATTCCACATACTGTTCCCACGCAGTGAACTCGTTTTCGCCGCGCGACCATGCAGCAGCAGAAAACAGTGTTGGTCGAGATGCAGCGAACTCTTCCATTGGGTTCCACAAAAAGCCTGA
>CAIVDG010000296.1 GCA_903904615.1 uncultured Acidimicrobiaceae bacterium
CGAACAAGTGGTGGAATCCATTCGCGGATGGACCGATGCTCCGTTTGCTGCATTGGTGTACACACACGGACATGCCGACCACGTTGGTGGAAGCGTTGACTTTGCGGCCGACGCACTGGCGCGTGGACACAATGCACCACGAGTTGTAGCGCACAAGAATGTTCAGCGCCGCTTCGATCGCTATCGCTACACCGACGACTGGAATCGCATGATTAATGCGCGGCAGTTCGGCGGAATTCGTGGCGACCTGAATGGCGTGATGAACGATCTTCGCCCTGCGCCAGGCGCGAAACGACAAGCAACCTTCATTCCTCCAGACACTCTCGACGCAACAGACGTCGTCGACAGATTTGCCACCATCACCTTCGGTGACACCGCGGTGGAATTTCACCACGGCCGCGGCGAAACCGACGATCACTTGTGGTCATGGTTCCCCGAGAAAAAATGGGTGGCAACAGGTGACTTCGTTATCTGGAACTTCCCTAATGCTGGGAACCCTCAGAAGGTGCAGCGTTGGCCAATTGAATGGGCCGAAGCGTTGCGCGCCATCATCGCCAAGGGCCCAGAACTTCTGCTTCCTGCACATGGTCTTCCCATTGCCGGCAAAGAACGCATTGCACGAGTGCTCGACGAGATTGCATCTGCGTTGGAATATCTAGTGTCGTCAACCGTTGAAATGATGAATGCAGGAGAAAACCTGAACACCATCATTCACAGCGTGAAGATTCCAGACGCAACTCTTGGCAAGCCGTACTTGCGTCCACTGTATGACGAGCCAGAGTTTGTTGTTCGCAATATTTGGCGTCAGTTCGGCGGTTGGTGGGATGGTGCTCCGTCACGCTTGAAGCCATCAACCGACGAATCAGTTGGTTCCGAAGTGGCACGTCTTGCAGGTGGTGCAGAAGTGCTCATCGCACGTGCAAAAGATCTCGCTGCGTCGGGAGACCTGCGCTTGGCGTGCCATCTTGCCGACTTTGCCGGCTGGGCCGCACCAGATGATCCCGATGTGCACAAGGGTCGTGCAGAAATCTATGAGACTCGCCGAAAGAGCGAATCGTCTTTGATGGCTAAAGGTATTTTCAAGGGCGCTGCTCGCGAGTCTGAAGAAATCATCAAGGCCGCGCTGGGCGAATAAGCTTTACCTACGACAGCGAGATAAGCACAAGTGCCGCTGCCGCAAAACCCAAGCCAACAGCTTGCGATCTGTGGATGCGCTCTCTGTCTACTTTGGTAGCCAGCAATAACGTGCTCGCTGGGTAGAACGAGTTAATCGTTGCAACAACACTCATGAGTCCTTCACGGACTGCAAGTAAGTACAACGCATTGGCAGCACTATCGAAAATACCCGAGGCAGCAACCACGCGAAGGTTCGCACGTGCCTCCGAGATCTTTCGCTTGGTGAGCCGCATGACAATGAACATGTACGGAACCGACGTGACGCGCATGGCAACGACGGGCCATAGTCCGCTGTCGTCACTTGTGTAACGCAGAATGACAAACAACGAACCAAAGACTGCGCCAGCACCAAACGCCATCACCAGAATTTTCACCGGAGCTCGACGATGATGCGGTCCAAGAACATCACTCACTAACGCAATTGCAACAAGTGCAAGAGGAATTCCGAGCAGCGCAAGCACCCCAGGTCGCTCCCCCGTGAGAAGGCCAACAACAACAGGCACTGCGGTGGCAGTGACGGCTGATATAGGTGCGATCACGGTCATGAAACCGCTTCCCATGGCGCGATAGAACGCAAGAAGCCCAGTGGAGCCAGCGATACCGCCGAGTCCGGCCCAGAACCAGTCCGATGCGGGCGGAGTGGGTACTCCGGACGCAAGTACCAGCGCAAGCAGTACTGCGAAACCAAATGATTGGCCGACAAAGGTGACCGTGATGGCAGAGACCGACCGAGATGCACGTCCACCGCAATAGTCGGCAACTCCGTACACACTGGCCGCACACAGCGCAAGAATGATGTCCACGGAAAGCTGGTCCTTTTACAAACTTCGAAAAGCGGAATTGATACAACATCAATTCAACACGTGGTGGGCACGACGGGACTCGAACCCGGGACCTCTACCGTGTCATGGTAGCGCTCTAACCAACTGAGCTACGCGCCCATTTCTGGACGTAGAGAAGTCTATCGGGGCTTCAGACGGAGACTCACGTCGTTGGCGAGAAGACGTCCGTTTCGGGTGAGAACAATGCGCTCCCCTTCTACTTTCACCAAATCACCGAGGTCTGCAGGGTCCAATGTGCCTACAGGAACACCGTGAGACGTACGCAAGGACAACTCCAATGCTTCGCGAGAACGTGTTGCACTGTCCAGCACTTCATCAGCCGCCTCTACCGATTCCCCCGCCGCCACACATGCGATGTATCGATCGGGAGTGCGAACGTTCCACCACCGTCGACCGTTGTGATGAGAGTGCGCAGCGCAACCGAAACCTTGGTAATTGCCTTGCATCCAATACACCATGTTGTGACGACATTCGTGACCCGGTTGCGCCCAATTAGAGATTTCATAGTTCACGAATCCGGCTGCAACAAGAACATCATCGGCAACGATGTACTTATCGGCTTGATCGTCATCGTCGGGATGGCGTGATGGGTCTTCTGCTAACGGCGTTCCCGCTTCAACGGTCAGCCCATATGCAGAGACATGCGTTGGACGCAGAGCAACGATTGCATTCATTGTTGTGCGCCAATCTTCTAACGACTCCCCGTGGGCGCCGTACATCACATCAAGATTGATGGATGTAATGCCGGCAGATCGTGCTGACGAAATGGCACGCTCCACATTCGACGGATCGTGTGTTCGTCCCAACGCCACAAGAACATGATCCACCATTGCTTGCACCCCGATGCTCACGCGATTCACCCCAGCATCTGCATACACACGCATGAGATGGTTGGTGACATCGTCGGGATTACATTCCACAGTTACTTCTGCATTCGTGGAAACAGGAATTGCAGACACAATGCGCGCAAGCAACTCTGGAGCTAAACGCGTAGGAGTTCCACCACCGAAAAAGACGGTGTCAGCGAGAGGCATTCCGTTTGCTACAGCCCGCCCAATGTCTTCGACCACCGCATCAACGTACGTTTCCATTAAGTGATCACGGTCGGTCCACGTAGCGAATGCGCAGTAGTCGCAACGATGGCGACAAAACGGAATGTGTACATACACCCCGAATTCGGTAGCAGTCATAGCGCCCTACGCCGCTGGCGGCACAAACAGCAAGCCGAGTTCACCCAACTTGTCGCCCACGCTGTCTACAGGCACATCAAGCATGACAGCGATTGCACGAGTGTCGTGTGCGCGAACCGTGATGACTTTGCCGTTGAAGTCTTGACGCTGCACTTGAATCATTCGCAGGAATCTTTCCAACATCTCAAAGTGTTGTCCCGCCATGGTGGACAACTTGGCGACATCAATTCGCAATTTGCGTGGTGCACCATCGGCAACAGTGCCCCCATCGTCGTCTCGTTGAGAATCTCGCGGGAGAAGTTGATCGATACTGACGCCGTAAAAGCGGGCTAACCGTTCGAGGCGAGGTACAGAGATTGCTCGCTCTCCGCGTTCGTAAGCACCCAAAACAGATGCTTTGAATTCGCTATCGCTCTGCGCCTCTACATCGGAGAGCGACCATTGCTTTTGCTGGCGAATGCGTCGAAGGCGTTCACCGACTAGGCGGGTGAACGGAGAATCTTGGAGGAGTTCGTCGTCAGATAATGCAGGCATGTCACCACACAGTGTGGTGCATTCAACGCCGCCAGTGTGCGACCATTCGGGCCGCGCCCACAATTGCCGCGGTTTCGGCCCGCAAAATGGTGGGACCCATGTGGACCGCCGACGGAATACCCGCAATCTCCGACTCCGTAAAACCGCCTTCAGGACCAATAATCACCGTGGTGATGTCTCCCCACTCTGCAGTTCCGCCGGGTTCAGCCACCGCGACACCCTCGCTTGCAAACGACGACAGAGGTGTAGGGCCAGACACGGTGGGCAAGAACACTCTGCGTGACTGCATTGCGGCTGCTCTGGCAATGCGTGAATAGCGATCCATGACATGGTCCACTTTGTTGGCGGCCCATCGCACAACGCTTCGTTCTACAGGGGCCAGAAGAACGATGTGATCAACGCCCACTTCCACCAACTTCTCCACAACAAAATCTGTGCGATCACCTTTTACGGGTGACACAGCGACAGTGAGCAAAGGTGTTGAGGCGGTTTCAGTGTGTATGTCGCCCGCAACGTCTAGTGCGCCCGCATTCCACACACACACGCGCCACGAACCTGCACCGTCGGAACAGGTCACTGTTTCACCATCGCGCAGTCGTAACACCTTGCCGAGGTGTCGTTCGTCGTCAGCAGAAAGCTGGGGTGCCACAAGTTGCTGCACGAAGACATGCGCCGCGGATGTGCGCAGCGCATGGTTCACGAAAATGCCGACTTAATGCGAGAGAACAAACTCTTGTCGGCCGATGCCACTTCGTCACCAGAAATTTCTGCCAACCGACGCAACAATTGTTCTTGCTCTTCGGATAGCGACGTGGGAATAGAGACCGACACGCGCACTCGAAGGTTGCCCCGACCACGGCCGTTGAGATGGGGAACGCCGCGCCCACGTGCCACGAACTCGCGACCATGTTGCGTTCCTGCAGGAACTACAAGATCGAGTTCTCCGTCGAGCGCATCGAGCACCGTGTGCACGCCAAGTGCTGCCTGCGGTACCGACAGTGGCAGGTGAAACACAAGATCGTCTTCATCGCGAATGAAATCGGCGTGCTGCGCTACCGCTATGTGCACGTACAGATCACCAGGTTCGCCACCACGCGGACCAGCGGCGCCACGGCCTGAAAGACGCAATGTTTGACCAGAGTGAATACCGGCAGGGACATCGACGGTGTACGACTCTCGCGACGCTGTGCGCCCTTCGCCCGAACACTTCGAGCAGGGCGTGACGACTACTTGCCCCATACCTCCACAACGACCACACGGACCGGTTGTGACCATTTGACCCAACATGCTTTGGCGAACCCGGCGCACTTGACCACTGCCACCACAATCGGTGCACTCAACTGGTTGCGTGCCTGCCCCTGCGCCTGAACCGTTGCAGTCGCCACATCTCACTGCAGTATTTACGTCGACAGTGACTTGTTTGCCGAACATGACACCGTTTAAATCGATGCGCGCTGTGACTTCCAGGTCTTGCCCACGCGGAGGCCCCGCTTGCTGACGTGAACCACCGAAACCGCCACCGCCGAAGAACGCTTCGAAGATGTCGCCAAGACCACCGCCACCGAAAGGGTCTCCCCCGCCACCGCCACCAGAGATGCCGCTTTCGCCGAATCGGTCGTAACGTGCGCGAGTGTCGGGGTCGGACAACACTTCGTATGCACGACTCACTTCTTTGAACTTCTCTTCGGCTTCGGGATTGTCCGGGTTTGCATCGGGGTGAAGCTCGCGTGCCTTCTTGCGATAGGCCTTCTTCAGTTCATCAGCACTTGCGTTTGACGAAACTCCAAGCAGTGCATAGAAATCGCTCACGACGCACCCTCAGCAATTCGACGACCCAATTGTTCACTCACAACTTCCACCGTATTTAGTGCTTGTGGGTAATTCATTCGCGTGGGACCAAGAACCCCCACTGAACCGATGGTTTCACCATCGGCAATGACGGGAGCAACGATGACTGAGCAGGCGGACAATTGCTCGATGCCATGTTCTGCGCCAATAGCAACCGACAGCCCGCGATCGAGAAGGTCTTGCAACAACGACACGACAACAAATTGCTGCTCGATGGTAGTGAGCACATCGCGCACCACATCTACGGCATCGAAGGCATTGGCGAGAGACGATGCACCGCCGACAAACACAGGCTTGTCTTTGCGATGTCGTGCCAGTGCGTTCAGCGTCGCGTAACAGACGGCGTCGACATGGGCGTCGTTTGCTGATGGAATGGAATCGATGTCGCCAAGAGAATGATCAACCAAGTACTTCGCGAGATGCATCACCGCGAGAGAGATATGGGCATCGCTGATGTCGTCGGAGATTTGAATTGTTTCGTTCTCGACACCGTGGTTTGACATAACCATGACCACAGTCGCTGTCCGCTGCGTTACACGACTGATGTGTACAGCGCGCACTGTTGCTGTTTCCACCTCTGGGCCCACCACAACCGCTGTGTGGTGTGTGATGTTGGCCAACAACGTGGTGGTGTGACGCAACAAATCTTCAAGACGACCATGTGCTGCGCTGAAGAATTCACCCACTTGAGTTGCTTGCGCATCGGCCACCAATGACTCTGGCGTAATGGAGTCAACAAAGTGGCGGTAGCCCTTGTCTGTAGGGATACGACCAGCCGATGTGTGTGGCTGAGCGAGATAGCCCTCTTGTTCAAGTGCGGCCATTTCGTTACGAACCGTGGCAGACGACACCTTGACGGACGGCAAGTTGGCGACGTGAGTAGATCCCACCGGCTGACCCGACGCAACATACTCCTGGACAACCGCCCGAAGAATTGCAGTTTTGCGATCGTCCAACATGATGCGTTGATTTTACTTTCCGCTGACTGCTTTGTATCGGGCTAAGGCCTCTTCACGTTCCACCGCGTGGTCCACTATGGGCTCTGGATATTCACTGGGAGCAAGAAGCCCCAAGGTCCATGGTGCGTGAATGCTCTTGTTGTCCAAATGTGCGATTTCAGGAATCCATCGACGCAGGTACTCCCCTTCGGGATCAAACTTCTCGCTCTGCCCCATTGGGTTAAACACTCGAAAGAAGGGCGATGCATCGGTGCCGGTGCCAGCGGTCCACTGCCATCCGTGGGTATTCGATGCAACGTCTCCGTCTAGCAGATGTTCCATAAAGAATTTGGCGCCCCACTGCCATGGCAAGTGCAAGTCCTTCACAAGAAAGCTGGCCACAATCATGCGTACGCGATTATGCATCCAGCCCGAGCCCAGCAATTGACGGATGCCTGCATCAACGATGGGGTATCCAGTATTCCCGGCA
>CAIVDG010000297.1 GCA_903904615.1 uncultured Acidimicrobiaceae bacterium
CGACGGGGGAGACAACCCCCCTTATGACTGGATGGATGAGTGAGGTGTCACGCTGAATCGGTGATGTGATTTGGTCTGATTCGTGGTGGAATCTAGGAATGAGCATCATGGTCACCCCCGGCGCCGATGGTCGCTTCGGCGAATTCGGCGGGCGTTTTGTCCCAGAGACCCTGGTTCCTGCATGTCAGGAACTTGAACAGGCGTTTCACGATGCTTGGAACGACTCAGCATTCCGCGATGAGTTACATCAGGTGTTGCGCGAGTACGCCGGTAGGCCCAGCATGCTCACAGAGTGTTACAACCTCAGCGAGCAACTCGGTATCCGCCTCATTTTGAAACGTGAAGATTTGAATCACACTGGTTCGCACAAGATCAACAACGTCATCGGTCAAACACTTCTTGCAAAGAGAATGGGCAAGAAGCGAATTGTTGCCGAAACAGGTGCAGGTCAACACGGTGTTGCGTCGGCAACTGCTGCTGCGCTCATGGGTCTTGAGTGCAAGGTGTACATGGGTGCCGTAGACGTGGCACGCCAAGAACTGAATGTGTTCCGTATGCGCCTGTTGGGTTCAGACGTCGAGGCCGTGACGTCGGGAAGCCAAACATTGAAGGACGCTGTGAATGAGGCCATGCGCGATTGGGTGGCCACTGTGGAATCCACGCATTACTGCCTTGGTTCGGTCATGGGTCCTCATCCGTATCCGTACATGGTGCGCCAATTCCATCGAGTCATTGGTGATGAAGCCTTTTCGCAGTGCAACGACCTGTTGGGCACGAACCCCGATGTAGTGGTGGCCTGTGTGGGCGGTGGATCGAATGCCATGGGAATCTTCTCTGGCTTTGTGGACACTCCTGCTCGCCTTATCGGTGTTGAACCCGCAGGTGGTGCTGCTGTGAATCGTGGTCAACCCGGAGTTGTGCACGGCATGAAGAGCTACCTCATGCAAGACGAATACGGTCAAGTTCAAGAAGCACACAGTATTTCTGCTGGTCTCGATTACCCCGGTGTAGGGCCCGAGCACTCCTACTTGGCATCTATTGGTCGCGCTGAATATCCAACGGTGACCGACGATGAAGTGATTGAAGCATTCCAGGTGATGTCTCGTACTGAAGGAATTATTCCTGCTCTCGAGTGTGCACATGCAATGGCATGGATTATCCGTGAAGCACCATCAATGAAGGGCAAGACAGTTCTGATGAACTTGTCAGGCCGTGGCGACAAAGATGTGGGCCAGATGATGAACATCCTTGGCGGATTGAAGTGAGCGGTCGCCTTCAGAGCGCATTAGAGGCTCGTATATCTGCGGGTGGAAAGTGTCTTGTTCCCTACATCACGGGCGGGTACCCAGGATGGGAAGATGCGGTTCGCGCATGTGCGGCAAATGGTGCCGATGCCATAGAGATTGGTTTGCCATTTTCTGACCCTGTTATGGACGGCCCCATCATTCAGGAGGCCTCTCAGGTTGCGCTCGATGCAGGTGCCACGCCTGTCTCAATTCTTCACGAAGTACGCACGCTTGATGTTGGCATTCCCTTGGCGGTGATGTGTTACTACAACACTGTGTTTCATGCAGGCCATGAACGATTCGCTGCCGATCTTGCCACTGCTGGTGTGTCGGCTGCAATCATTCCCGATCTCCCATTAGAAGAGTCTGGCGATTGGACAACGGCTGCAGATGCGGCGGGAGTTGAAACAGTGATGTTGGCTGCACCAACCGCACCAGATGAACGCTTGCCGCGCGTGACCGCACGCGCGAGAGGCTTTGTGTACTCGGTGGGACTTCTAGGAGTTACCGGCGAACGCTCAAGCCTTGCGGGAACTGCCACTGCGTTAGCGGCTCGGGTGAAGAAGGTAACGACTATGCCGGTGTTGGTGGGTGTTGGTGTATCAAACGCCGAACAAGCCGTCGAGGCCAGCAAAGTTGCCGACGGCGTCATCATGGGAGCGTCGGTTGTCCGCCGAATGATCGAAGGTGGAGCCGATTCCGTTGGTGCATACGTAGCGGAAGTGCGCGCAGCTCTCGACTCTGAAAAGTGGTGATGTGAGCATCTTTGGCGGAGACACCTGCGAGTTGTGCGAAGCCGCACGGATGTCGGAGTGGTTCTTCGAAGATGATGAGTGCTGGATAGCCGAATGTGAGAGTTGCGGCGTGCCAATGGTGGTGTGGCGAACCCACGACCCACATCCGCCAGAAGATGTGAAGCAGCGCCTTCACGACAAGTTGGAAATTGTGGTGGACACTCATTTTGAGTTTGAAATGCGTATTGACGACAACATGCGCACTATCCCTGATCACTATCACGCTCATGCCCGCCCCAAAGGTGGCTTCTATGGTCATGGACTACGCCGCAAGAACTAATCTGAGTTCATGTTGAAACCAGGTTCAAAAGCTCCGAAGATTGAGTTGCTTGATCAAGATGGCAAATCTTTCTCTTTAGCCAAAATGGGCAAGAAGAAGGTGTTGGTCTATTTCTACCCAAAGGCTGACACGCCAGGGTGCACAACACAGTCGTGTGGTTTGCGCGACATTCTGGGCGACATCGGCCGAACAGCAGTGGTGGGAATCAGTCCCGACACGCCAGCTAAACAGAAGAAGTTCGACGACAAGTACGAACTTGGTTTCCCGCTACTTGCAGATACCGAGCACACCGTCGCTGAGGCGTACAAGGTGTGGAAAGAAAAATCGATGTACGGACGAAAGTACATGGGTATCGAACGCTCCGCATTTCTCATTCAAGATGGCATCATTTTGGAAGCGTGGTACAAGATCTCTCCAGCGGACACGCCAAAGAACTTGCTGAAGGCTTTGGGTAAATGAGCTCGTTTCCGAATCCCATCGATGTGTTGCCGCACCGCGCGCCATTTCTTTTTGTTGATCGCGTCAGTGCGCTTGTCTCTGGCGTTAGTGCGACGGGTCATTGGAAACTCACGGGTGATGAATGGTTCTTCGAAGGACATTTTCCTGGACGCCCAACATTGCCGGGTGTTCTGATGTGCGAAGCAATTGCTCAAGTTGGTGCGTACTGCGTGCTCACTTCTCCAGACCATGCGAATAAATTGCCGCTGTTCGGCGGCATCGATGGTGCAAGATTTCGCAAACAAGTTGGTCCCGGTGACGAACTTGAGCTTGTTGTTGAACTTGGTCGTATGAGCGCGAGAGCGGGCAAAGGTGCGGGTCAGGCGTTGTTGAATGGCGAGGTCGCGTGCGAGCTTGACCTCATGTTCGTTTTTGCCGACAAGTAATTCGGGTCTGTCTCGGTCACGCACTCATCTACGCTTCAATAATGGCGTGGCTTCATTCGGTTGTCCCCACTCGAGTTGAGTGCGAGGAACTTGTGATTCGTAAGTACGAACGCAAGGATGCTGCGGCCCTAGTAGATGCTGTCACGGAAAGTCTTGACGAACTTTTGCTATGGATGCCGTGGGCGAAGTTTGAACCCCAGACTGTTTCGCAACGAGAAGAACTCATTAGTACATGGGACGACGAGTGGGTCCAAGGTTCAAATTTCACGATGGGCATTTTCGAAGATGATCTGTGCGTTGGCGGAACTGGACTTCATCTTCGCGGAGAAGAGGGAACTGTAGAGATTGGGTATTGGGTGCGCAGCAGTCATGTAGGGCGGGGGATTGCACAACGTTCGTCTAGTGCTCTCGCCACCTTGGCATTCTCTCTGCTTGAGGTCTCCGTTGTCTCTATCGCACACGACATCGCAAACGTTCGTTCTCAGCGAGTGCCACAGACTCTGGGTTTTCGAATGCTTCGAGAATCTGATCGCACTCCAGAAGCTCCGAGCGAAGTGGGGCGAGTACGACTGTGGGCGATTACGCGCGACCAGTGGACCCAGCGTTAAGAGGCTGGCGCAATAATGACGGAGCCGTTGTGCCCGCCAAAACCGAAGTTATTCGAAATGGCAGGACCTGGTGTCCATTCGCGTGCAGCACCTAGAACTAAATCGACGGTCAGTGTGGGATCTAACTCGGTTGTTCCTGCTGTTGGTGGAATGAGTTTGTGTTCGAACGACAACAGCACCTGGGCTGCTTCTAGTGCTCCGGCTGCGCCGAGTGCATGGCCAGTAACGCCCTTGCCACTAGTAATGGGTACCGCGCGCTCGCCAAACACCGCGGAAACCGCCTGTGCTTCGGCAGCGTCGTTTAGCGGAGTAGATGTTCCGTGCGCGTTCACAAGAGCAATATCTGATGCAGAAAGACCAGCGTCGTCGAGAGCAAGTTTCATACAGGCGATTGCTCCGGTACCACCTGGGGCAGGTGCGGTGATGTGGTGGGCGTCGGCATTGCTTCCAGAACCCAAGATTTCACCAAGAATGTTTGCGCCACGAGCCACAGCAAGGTCGTAGCGCTCAAGAATGAACACGGCTGCACCCTCGCCCATGACAAATCCGTCGCGCTTGGCATCGAATGGCATAGAAACTCCGGTTGAAGACAATGCAGTCATGTTTCCGAAGCCGGCAAGGGATGTGGCGGTGGCAGCGCATTCAGACCCACCAGTTGCCACAGCATCGCAACGGCCCCACGCGATAAGGCGAGCGGCGTATCCGATGGCGTGAGTACCTGCGGCACACGCGGTACAAATGGTTTCGTTGGGGCCCTGAAGGCCATAACGCATAGAAATGGCGGCGCCAGAAGCATTCGCCATCATCATTGGTACGAGAAATGGTGAGACACGACGCTCGCCTTTTTCAAGACGAATTTGCACCTGTTCTTCAAGCGTGTGTAGCCCACCGATTCCCGTTGCGAAAATTGTTCCGAAGCGCGACGGATCTACGTTTGGTTTTCCGGCTTGTGCGAATGCCTCGGCAGCGGCTGCGAGTGCGTATTGCTCGACGAGGTCGGCGCGACGTGCCTCTTTGGAGTTCTCGAAGTAGGGAAGTGGATCCCAATTCTCGATAGTGGTCGACTTGGTTCCAGTTACACCTGGGCCGAGAAGACCTTTCCAGTACGCGTCTTTACCAAGACCACAAGGAGCGACGACTCCGTATCCCGTAATGGCAACGCGATGACCTGCACCAATCATGTTGAAGAGATCTTGTTGTTTAGATCTTGCTCATGATGATGTCGAACGCTTGTCCAACCGTGGTGACATCATTGAGATCTTCTTCGGGAACTTCGATACCGAACTCTTCCTCGAGTTCCATGACCAGTTCCACAACGTCAAGTGAGTCTGCATCGAGGTCGTCAGCAAACTTTGCTTCGCGAGTGACCTGAGAAGCCTCTACGCCAAGTGTTGCCACTGCGCACTTCACGAAACGATCGAAATTTTCCTGGCTCATAGGGCCCTCCTTGGTTGTTGTCTATTTTCGCACAGCGCACACGCTGGGAGCGTTCTTTTGCCTAGTGGCCCATACCCAAACCGCCATCCACAGGGATGACCGCTCCGGTGATGTAACCACCATCTGTTCCGGCGAGAAATGCAACGACGCCAGCGATTTCTTCAGGGGACGCCATTCGATTAAGGGGAACAGCATCGGTGAGTTCTTTCAGGCGGTCTTCCCCGAGTGCCGCCGTCATATCTGTGGAAACTGGTCCGGGTGCAACAACGTTCACGGTGATGCTGCGCGAACCAAGTTCCCGCGCCAGGCTGCGAGAAAATCCCACGAGGCCAGCTTTGGATGCTGCGTAGTTGGCTTGACCTGCAGAGCCGAGAAGTCCAACAACAGAGGACATGAGAATGATGCGACCAGAACGGGCTTTCAGCATCTTGGGTGTGGCGCGCTTGACAACACGAAACGCTGCGGTGAGATTGGCATCGATGACTGCAGTGAAATCTGCTTCACTCATGCGAAGCAAGAGTGTGTCCTTCGTGACACCAGCATTAGACACCAAAATCTCTACAGGTCCAAAGTGTTCCTCCACTGCAGTGAAGGCAGCATCAACTTCCTCTGAATTGGTGACATCGCACTTCACCCCGAAAAACTCTGGTGGCGGTGGGGAAGAGTTATACGTAATGGCAACTCTGTCGCCAAGATCAGCAAATCGTCTGGCACACGCAAGACCGATGCCCCGTGACCCTCCGGTAATAAGGACGACTCGGCTCACTGTGCTCCCCATTCAAGAATTGCACTGGCTGCGGTCATTCCGGCACCAAAGCCAACCAGCAAAACGAGGTCGCCATGCTTTGGTTTGGTTTGTCCCAGGTCGGCAAACAGTGCAAGCGGAATCGATGCAGAAGA
>CAIVDG010000298.1 GCA_903904615.1 uncultured Acidimicrobiaceae bacterium
CACGGGCGCAAGTACTAGCTAGCGCGCGACGTTGTCACGTGCGTGAGCAAACACACGCAAGAAGTTTTCAGAGTTGAACTTGTCGACCGATTCACGCGAGACGTTCTGCATACATGACTCAAAACGCGCAATGGGATCACGCCCGCCTTCGGTATGCGGATAATCGCTAGAGAACAAATACAAATCGTCATTCGATTGCTCGATAAGACGAGAGACGTCTTCAAACACAAATGGAGTAAACGCCATCTGTTCACGAATCTGTTCCGAAGGACGGCGAGAGAAACCCTTCAAGCGGTCATCAACTTTTGAATACGCCTTATGAATTTGATCGAGTCGTACAAGTACTTCTGGCACCCACCCGGCACCAAGTTCCACTGACGCAAGTTTCAGGTTGGGGAATTCTTCAAGAACGCCATCCAAAACGAACATGCTGACGAATGTTTCAATTCCTTGATGAAGAACAGCTGCGTCGCGCGCACGAACGTTTTCGCCGCCACCCATCCAGTCACGCGTAACTCCTCGACCGGTATTGCTCCACCCCGGTGGAAGTTGCAGTGGGTTTCCACCAACATGGAAGACAACAGGAATTTGTGCTTCTTGTAGTAGAGCCCAAATGGGGTTGTAGTCAACGTGCGTGGGTGAACGGTCGCCGGCCAAACGATGTGGGATCCACATTGCCTGCAGACCGCCTTCAAGAGCGAACTTCACTTCTTCCAAAGCAAGTTCTGGATTCTCTAACGGAATCGCTGCAACACCCATGAGACGATCATCAACAGAACAAAAATCAATCATGTGTCGGTTGTGCGCACGTGCACCGCCGTAGCGCAAATTGTCGGGAATCTTGTTGCTAGGAGAAAAAGGCATGTGAAGGCTGTGCGTTGCGAACACCAATTGCTTCATAAAGCCGAGCATGTCGTTGGCGACAACGCGATCGTGCTTGTCAAATGAACCAAGAGCCTGAATCTCTTTTACCTCGGTAATCATTCGATCTCCGAGCGCAATAAGTGACTGCTTGTGCTCGTCGGAATGCTGAGCACCGTTCGACATAATTACTTCAACTTCTTCGTCGGTGACGATAGAGCGGCCGTAGCTCACCAAGGGGAGAAGGTCACGAATATCTGGGTCGGCAAACTTCCGCAAGAAGTCTGGCAATTCCATAATGTGCGTGTCTGCGTCGTACAGAATGCGGTCGCCTGCGTACGTCATGTTGATTCCCCCTTGGATGTATGGAAAACCGTACCAGCCGTGTCAAGAGGTACGAACTTGTCATCTCCCCGTAGGGCTGTGTTCACCACAGTGGGGCAAACTAGGGGTATGCGCATTCTGGTTACCAATGACGACGGCATCGATTCAGTAGGACTTCATGTTCTCGCGCGAGCAATGCAACCATTCGGGGACGTGGTTATCGCCGCCCCCGACCAGGAGTACTCAGGCGCTGGCGCAGCCATCGGTGCCCTGCACATCATTCAGCCAGAAGTTCATAAGCGCCATGTAGAAGGCATCGACACAGCGTGGGCCGTCAGTGGTCCGCCAGCGTTATGCGTGTTCTTTGCTCGACTTGGTTTATACGGCGACCCATTCGATCTTGTTGTGTCCGGCATTAATCCAGGTGCAAACGTCGGGCGCTCGGTGTACCACTCGGGAACAGTTGGTGCTGCCATTACTGCGCGCAACGGTGGCATCTCGGGAATTGCAGTCAGCCAAGCTGTCACCGGTTTTGGAATTGAAGGTCAGGGATGGGACGACGCAGTGAAAGGACAGAAGTGGCACTCAGCTGCAGACGTTGCTGCGAGTGTGGTGCAGGGTTACTTGGCGAATACACCACCGGAACCAGTTGTCATCAACGTGAACGTGCCCAATCTTGAGGTGAGCGACATGAAGGGTTGGCGTCGAACAACGGTTGGCACCATTGTCCCTCGCGCAATGGTGAACGCAAACATGGAACCCAAAGAGGGTTACGAAGGCTCGTATTACGTTCGAATGGAATACGGCGACACCAACAAGATGGACGACCACACCGATGGTGGCGCAGTAGAGAACGGTGAAGTTTCCATTACCTACCTTGGTCGTCTCGACGATGTGCCACATCACGGCACCGATGA
>CAIVDG010000299.1 GCA_903904615.1 uncultured Acidimicrobiaceae bacterium
GCCTCAACAACGGGGGTGGGGGCGCCAACGGGGGCTGTGGGGTCCAGCTGGTAGGCACGAAATTCCACCTCGATGGGCTCTGTGACACCCTTCTCGCGAAGTCGAGCCACGGCTGTCTCAAAACGGCGCTTGCCTATAAAGCACCATGGGCACACTACGTCAGACCAAATTTCAACCTTCACAGGTGACACGATAGGTGCCATGAGTACTCCAGGCGACACCGCAGCCACATTCTGTGCCACCTTGGTGGATGAATGGCTCTCTTTGGGCATCACTCACGCCGTGATTGCACCGGGTAGTCGGAGCACTCCGCTTGCCGTGCAGTTGGCACAGCGTCCCGAGTTTTCGGTGCATGTTTTCCATGACGAGCGAAGTGCATCGTTTGCTGCGCTTGGCATTGGAGAGGCCACTGGTGTGCCGGCAATCTTGTTGTGCACCTCTGGAACAGCAGCAACACATTTTCACGGCGCGGTTGTAGAGGCGCATCAGGCAAATGTTCCCATGATTGTGTGTACGGGTGACAGACCACCTGAACTGCGAGATGTGGGTGCACCACAAACAATTGACCAAACAAATTTGTTCGGCTCTGCAGTTCGTTGGTTCCATGATCCTGGTGTGCCGTCGGACGATGCGTCACATACATGGCGCTCATTGGCTTCGCGAACAGTGTCGTTGGCGTGTGGAGAACGTCCTGGCCCGGTACATCTGAATCTTCCGTTCCGTGAACCACTCTTAGGTACGGCATCTGCGCTGCCTACTGGTCGTCGCGACGGATGGTCAGTTGTGTCTGCTGCACGCTCGGTATCGAACAATCTTGTGGCGTCCTTCGCTGCAGATATTTCCGGCAAGCGCGGAATCTTTATTGCTGGTCGCGGTGCTTCGCCGTCGGTGTTGGCATTAGCCCAACAGATGGGTTGGCCGGTTTTTTCAGACCCACGCAGTGGACTTCGTGTATGCGAACCAAATGTTGTCGTGGCATTCGATCCCATTCTTCGACATTCGGCCTTTGCAGATTCTCACGTTCCCGATGTTGTTGTACGTGTTGGTGATCCACCGGCTTCGAAAGTGACCGCACAGTGGATCTCGCGTCATGCCATGCAGGTGGTACAGGTGCAATCAACTTCTATGGTGACAGATCCCGACCACGCCACCTACAGAACGTATGTTGCGCCGATTGATGAGTTGATGACAGCGGTGCAGGCAAATGTTGCCGGTGCCGATGCATCTTGGGCTGCGGAGTGGAATGCTGCGGAGACAGTTGCACAGAACGCAATTTCTTCTTGGACACAAAAGGAGTGGTCGGAGCCAACGGTGGCCCGCGTCGTTACCGACTCGTTAGTTGCTGGTTCACATCTGGTGGTGTCGTCGTCAATGCCAATTCGTGATGTTGAATGGTTTGGCACGGTCACGCCGAATGTGTTGGTGCACTCAAACAGAGGAACCAACGGAATTGATGGTGTCACCAGTACTGCTGTGGGCGTGGCACTCGGTTCTCAAAGCCCGGTCACGGTACTTATTGGCGATGTGGCTTGTCTGCACGACTCCAACGGCTTGTGGGGTCTTGCACAACGCAATGTGAACGTGAAGATTGTGGTGACAAATAACGATGGTGGAGCCATTTTCTCCTTCTTGCCCCAAGCCACACAGGTGGACAAGTCCACATTTGAACTGCTGTACGGAACCCCACACGGAGCGTCTTTTGAACACCTCGCAGCAACCCACGGACTTAGATACGAAAAAGCGACAGACCGGGCATCACTCTTGGCAGCGCTTCAGTCCCCAGGAACATGCCTTATTGAAGTTCCTTTGAAGAGGGCTGTGAATGTCGGCCAACACGATGCATTGAATGCATCTGTTGTGGAAGCAGTGTCTACGGTCTTATAAGCGCCGAAAGCATGGCCTGAAATTTGGCCTGCGTCTCTGCTAGTTCTGCAAGCGGTTCGCTTTCTGCAACGATTCCTCCGCCAGCAAACAGTCGAGCTCGTGTCCGGTCGGCGTTGAGTTCGGCGCATCTTATGGTGACCGCAAATGTTCCGTTACCGCTTGCATCTACCCAGCCGACAGCACCGCCGTAGTTGCCTCTTTCGAACCCTTCATGTTGAACGATGAGGTCAATGGCTTCGCGAGAGGGTGATCCACCGAGTGCTGGAGTAGGGCAGAGAGCTCGAACCAGTTGCAGAACATTGGGAACAGGTTCTGCGAGGGCGCCTTCAATAGCAGTGCCGAGGTGTTGAACATTTGCGACAGTGACAATGGATGGCTCAGCCTCCCAGTCCAAATATGAACAATGAGGAAGCAATGTGTCGTGCACCATGTCGATGACGACGCGATGTTCAATTTGGGTCTTGGTACTTGCAATTAAGTCGGCGGCTAAACGGGCGTCGGTGTCTGGGTCTCCGGTGCGGGGAGCTGTTCCTGCAAGTGGTTGGCTACGAACCGTGCGGCCATCGACCTGCACCAGAAGTTCGGGGGATGCGCGAATCATTTTGTCGATGCAACACCGATACCTAGAACCGAATGACGAACGGAGTCGCAGTAGCACTCCGTGGATGTTGAATGGTGTCTCGCTGGTGACGTCAATATCGCGAGCGATGACCGCTTTTTGAATATCTCCGCGACGTACGGCATCACGAGCGGCAGTTACTGCCGACAAATAAGTGTTGATAGGTGTAGCGGGTGAGACGGAGTACGAACCGGCGACAGCAGACACGGCGACAGGAGTCAATGCTTCGTTGATAGCGCGCGAGACGGCGTTGTCATCAAGGTCGTTGTCTGTTTCGCCAATCAATGTGAGCGTGCGTGACCCGTCCTCATGAATGCTGAAAGTTGCATGCGGCACGAAGAATGTTGCAGGCGATGTTGGAAGGAACGGCACCAATCCAAACGCGAGCGGGGAACCAGGGAGTGATACTGGAGCTTGCTGTAGAGAAGACAGAAGATCTGAAACGTTGTCGCCAGAACATTGGGCAGCAATTCCTCGTGCTGCATGGCCGGCATTGTTGCGAACAAACAAGAATCCATCGCCTCGACACACATCATTCAGGTCGAATGGCTGTTGGACGGCAACAATGCGGTATTTCATGCGCTACGAGTGCCCACCATTAACTGAGTGAGACCACCCGATAACTGGTGATGCGTTGCATCGGTGAATCCGGCTGCACGCAGTTTCTCCACCAGTGTGTTTCGATCGGGCAAATAGGCAACGCTCTTAGGCAGGTATCTGTATGCCGGACCATCGCTGAGTAGTGCACCAATTCGGGGAACGATCTTCCCGAAGTAGATGTTGTTGCCAAAGCGAATGATGGGATTATGCGGAACACCGACATCAAGAAGTGCTACTCGACCGCCGGGCCGAATTGCGCGAGCACACTCTGCAAAAAATTCATCGAGGTTGACCAAGTTTCGCAACGCGAATCCGCAGATGATTCCGTCTACAGAACCGTTTGGTACGGGAAGGCGAAGAATGTCTGCCTGTGCGCGAGGGGCGCCGCTGCGATCGTTCGACAGCATTCCAAACGAGAGATCCATGGAGATGGGCGTGAGTCCGGCACGACGTAAGTCGATGCATAGGTCTCCGGTGCCCGCTGCAAGGTCCAGCACAAGCGACCCGGGAGAGAGTTGAAGGTCTTTCACCGCACGGCGTCTCCATCGAACATCGAGACGGAATGTCATGATGCGGTTGACGAGGTCGTAACGAGGTGCAATCGCATCAAACATGTTGCGCACCATGCGCTGTTTGTCTTCGCCCTCAGGCAAGGCCTGGGTGTCCCATGAGGATTTGTCGGACGAATCGGATGTGTTCACAACCGAGAGGTTATTGGGATATTTAGGCGTCCTTGGGTTCTTGACTCGCAGACTTTGGTCACGGAGCAGCAGAATGGGAGAACGCCACGTGTTGAAGGGGAGACACCGCCATGATTGATTTCACGCTTGCACCAGAACATGAAGAGATTCGTTCAAGAGTGCGCGACTTTGTTGACAATGTCATCAAGCCTGCAATGGAGCCATACGGACATCGCGATGAGATGGAACCAGAGATGCGCGCTGCATACATTCGCGATCTCATCGAACTTCGACACAAGGCGGTGGAGGCAGGCTTGTGGCTTCCGCACATGCCAAAAGATGTTGGCGGCATGGGTCTTGGTCACGTTGCCTTGGCAATGGTGCAAGCAGAAGCAGCAAAGACTCGAGTTGGTCCGTGGGTGTTCAACTGCAATGCTCCCGATGAAGGCAACATGCACACTCTGCTTCATTGGGCAACTGATGAACAGAAAGACAAATACCTAAAGCCGTTGCTGAAGGGAACTTCATCATCATGCTTCGCAATGACAGAACCTGAAGTTGCGGGGTCTGACCCAACACTTATTAAGACGTACGCAATCAAAGATGGTGACGAGTGGATCATTAACGGCCACAAGTGGTTTATTTCAGGTGCACGTCGCGCGAAGTTCGCAATCCTCATCGCTCGCACTGAAATGGATGTTCCTCCCGGGTCTCGCGGTGCAAACACTGCATTCCTCATTGATCTTCCTACAGAGGGTTGGAACGACGTGCGCGAGGTGGAAACCATGCATGGATCAACAGGTCACTCGGAAATTGTCATTACCGACTTGCGAGTTCATGACAGCCAGATCTTGGGAGGTCGTGGCAATGGTCATCGCTTGGGTCAGTATCGCCTTGGGCCTGCTCGACTCGCGCACTGCATGCGCTGGGTTGCGCAAGCCGAGACTGCACTCGACATGATGGTGGACCGTTCATTGAAGCGCTATAGCCACGGGTCGTACCTTGCAGAGAAGCAAGGTGTGCAGTGGATGATTGCCGACTCAGCAATGGAGCTGTATCAGTGCAAGTTGATGATTCTGCACGCCGCGTACAAGATTGACAAAGGTGAAGATTTCCGCACAGAAGTGTCTATGGCGAAGCACTTTGTTGCGAACAGTCTGAACCGCATTATCGACCGCGCCATACAGGTGCATGGTGCATTGGGGTATTCAACAGATACTCCGCTTGCAAACATGATGCAGAACGCGCGTTGGGCTCGCTTTGCCGACGGTGCAGACGAAATTCACCAGATGCGTATTGCAGAGAACACCATTAAAGCTTTCACCGACACCGGTACAACGCGTAAGGCCACCGGCGATCTGCCGGTGTAGCAACTATTTGGCGGCGTCTACCGCTATTTGCTTAGCCCATCGGTAATCGGCCTTGCCGGCTGGCGACCGAAGAATCTCGGAAACAAATACAAAGGCCTTTGGCAGTTTGTAACGCGCGATGTGATTCTCGGCTTCTGCGAGTAAGCCTGCTTCGTCTTGCGTTGCCCCAGCCTTTAATCGCACGATGGCAACGACTTCATTACCCCAACGCTCACTAGGGCGTCCCGTCACTACACAGTCGTACACATTTGGGTGTGCCTTCACTGCGGCTTCTACTTCCTCAGCGAAGATCTTCTCTCCACCTGAGTTAATGGTCACCGAGTCGCGACCATGAAGTTCAATGATGAGGTCTGCGGTAACACGTGCACGGTCTCCAGGTACTACGTAACGCACGCCATCAACAACGGGGTATGTCTTCTGTGTCTTCGCCGCATCGTTCAAGTAGCCCAGTGCTAAACGGCCACTCTTCGCGAGCCATCCGAGTTCTTCATGACCTGGTTCAAGAACTCGGGTCATGTCTTCAGAAAGGATGTGGTTCTGTGGAGCAAGCGGGAATGTGCCAGTGCTGGCGGATGCACCAGCAGACACTTGCGACAACTGGCCGCCTGCTTCCGACGAGCCCAATCC
>CAIVDG010000300.1 GCA_903904615.1 uncultured Acidimicrobiaceae bacterium
GGCCACCTTGTTGCGTGGGACCAAGTGGCAGTGAAGTCTCAGAAGCCAGTGCGCGTTACGGTACGAAAAGGAAACGGCGATGTTCCGCGCGTTACTCCACGAGTGACGTTGTGGCGTGCAGCAGTGGACAATGACGGCTTCAAGATGATGCCGCATTTGTGGAACGGATTCGGCCGTTCACTAGAGCGTTGGTTGGGGCAGGGAATTCCCATCGACGACGCCGATGTGCTGGCAAGCAATACCCGAGTAGATGAACGCACCGACGGTTCTATTCGTTATGAGCACACCGTTGTTGTTCCATCAGAACTTGCAGACCTTCCACGAATTGGTGCCACATTCGATGTTCCGGCTCGATTCACACGTGTTCGTTACTACGGACGCGGTCCGCACGAGAACTACACCGACCGAAACGCGTCGGCAATGGTGGGCGTATGGGAGAGCGAGCCAGACGAACTGCCGTATTTGGTTCCTCAAGAATTTGGTTTGCGCACAGAGTGTCGCTGGATGGAACTTGTTGATCCGAAATCGGGCGATGTGCTGCGCATTGAAGCCGACGAGTGTTTGCTGCACATGAGTGCTGTTCACTACACCGCATCTGATCTACATTCTGCGAACGATAGAACAGAACTCACTCGACGTCGCGCGCTCACAATTCACGTGGACATTGCTCATAGGGGACTAGGAACCGCAAGTTGTGGCCCTGACACCCTGGAGAAATACCGCATTGCGTCTGGCACGTACACCTTTGCGTACGTAGTGTCGCAGCGCTAGTCAACACGTTCTGCTGCGCCCACGGGCGCAACCCGCCATCCGTCTACAGGTGTTCCGGGAACACACAGAGAGACAACACATCCGCCAAAGCCACCGCCCGTCATGCGCGCGCCGTACACGCCTGGTGTTGCACACAGGTTGCGCACAACTGAATCCATCTGGAGTGTTGAGACCGCAAAGTCCGCAGACAAACTCTCGTGACTGTCTCGCATGAGTTGGCCCGCAGTGGAATAATCGCCTGAAGATAGCGCAGTAGCGAATTCGGATACGCGTTGGTTTTCGGTGATTACGTGACGTGCGCGTTGTGCAACAACTGGGTTCTCAATTCGTGCGACGTCGAGTAGTGAGGCCGACCGCAAGGGGCCAATTGCGTCTTCTGCATCGGCGCATTCGCGCACTCGGTCGGTGTATTCAGAACCTTCCAACGTGCGATGTGCGATGAACTGCACCACAATTTCAACATCTGTAGGAATAGGAATGTGGGCGACGCTGAGTGCAGCGCAATCAATAAGCGTTCCGGTTCCTTCGCGTGCAGTGGCGATACACAGTTGATCCATAATTCCTGTGGGAACACCAGTTGCAATGCGTTCTGCCTGTTGCATCAGCAAAGCCAGGCTGGTGGCAGACAGTGTGTCGTTTAGTGCATACGCCACTGCCAATTCCAGAGCTGCACTAGAAGACAATCCTGCACCGACGGGAAGTGTGGTGCGTATGTCTCCGGCAACTCCATGTTGTGGATTCACCACAGAAGCAACCGCGGACACGTATCGACCCCACGAGGGCTGCATGTGCGGGTCAAACGGTGCGCCTACTGCAAAGTGAACAGTTCCTTCTTCATCGTGTGAGTGAAGGGTGACGGTGTCGGCAGTGACATCGCCTTCAACGGTGGTCCATCTGTTGATGGCCATGGGAAACACGAGGCCGCCTGTGTAATCGGTGTGATCACCAATGAGATTCACGCGACCAGGCGCACGAGTTCTCACAGTTCAAGTGCCTCGCGAAGTGTGGCGGCAATGTGTGACGGATTCACAGGGTTGAAGTACTCACCTGTTGCAACTTCCACACCTGCGATGTAGCGCGGCAAGTTCGTTGCACGCCATGGAGAAACTATTTCCATGTTCAGCCAAGCATCTGGCCAGTCGCTCGCTGTACGTGGCGCTTGGTTCCACCACATCATGTACGGAGGTGGCGCGTCGAACGCCTGACGAAGTGCAGAGAATGTATGGCGAAGCACGACAGATAGCGATGCGCATTGATCATCAGTTAACGACGGCAAATCTGCAACACGTTGTTCAGGGGCAACCCGAAGTGAGACCGGATACACAGATGCATATTCGGCCCACACTCGCCATCCGTCCATTTCTAATACGAGACGATCTCCTGGGTTTGTATCTGGTTGCCACTCTGCGCGCAGTTGTTGTGCTGGGCGTTGAGGAACATGTGGAAATGCGTAGATCTGACCGTGCGGATGCGGAATTGTGGCCCCAATTTCTGCGCCGCAGTTTTCAAAGATGACAACATGCTCGCCGTGAGGCAATTCACGAAGTGCCACAGTTCTTTCGGCCCACAGTTGAACCAGTTCGTACATATTGCGAAGGCTCAAGGTGGCGAGAGATTCGTTGTGTTCTGGTGAATACAACACCACTTCGCAATACCCATCGTCTAACGAAGGCCACCTATTGGGAAAACTACGAACGATGTAGGGCTCTGGTGCTTCCAGGCCACCAACACAGAACGGGCAATCAGACGACGGCAAGTTCGGCCGGTTCTGACGCTGCGTCACAATGTGCACCACGGTTCCCGTGTGTGGATCTATGCGTACTTCGTGTGTCATGCCGACACCACATGTTCGAGTCGAATAAGGAAGGAGGATTCTGGCAACAGCGACGGCATGGGTAATCCGATATTGGCCAATGCGGCGCCCGTTGCGATGATTTCGCCGTCTTGCACCCACTCTGGAAGTTGACGATGGAGCGCCCATCGTGGTGTGCCGAGATTAATGACGGACAATTTGTAGAGATCTGGCCAATCGATGGGAAGCCGAATCGTTGCTGAATGATTGCTGGGCCCACTGCGCAACCTGCTGACAGAAAAGAGACCTTCGCTGCCATCATCGGAGAGAACACCACGAATGTCGATGGTGTCGTCTGGATGATTAACTCTGTAAAAATTCCCAGAGTGCAACAATTCGCGATGCTCTTTGTAGAAGGCAATGACGTGACGAAGTCCATCACGTTCTTTCTCCATTAGTCGTGAAACGTTCCATTCCACGCCAAGCCATCCGAACAGTGCTGTGGCGGCACGAAATGACAATGCATGTTTACGCCCCGTGGTGTGACAGACGGGGGAGCCAATGTGGCTTCCCAACATTTCCGGTGGAATAAACGTGGTGAGGCCTTTTTGAATTTCTAGGCGATCTAACGCGTCAATGGAGTCACTGGCCCAAAAACGTTTCACCCATTGAGCAACTCCCATGTCAATGCGACCGCCACCTGATGCGCACGATTCAAACTGCACTAGAGGGTGTGCTGTGGTGAGA
>CAIVDG010000301.1 GCA_903904615.1 uncultured Acidimicrobiaceae bacterium
ACCGGTGCGCAGTAAGCCACAGCGCAATGCTTTTCATCGGTACACCGTTGATCGCCACTTGTGGCAAACAGTTGCAAATGCCAGCGCATTGGTAGATCGTGTGTCGCGCCCCGACCTTCTTGTTCTTGGCGCTCTCTTCCACGATATTGGCAAGGGGTATCCGGGGGATCACACTGAAGTTGGCGTTGACATGTTTGCGGTGATTGGTCAACGCATGGGTATGTCGTCTGCCGATCAATCAATTGTTTCGTCGCTTATTGAACATCACTTGTTGCTTGCCGACACCGCTACTCGGCGCGATCTTTCCGATGACGCAACTATTTCTATGGTGGCCGACAAACTCGGTTCAGTGGTAGTGCTCGATCTTCTGCATGCGCTTACCGAAGCAGACTCCTTGGCGACAGGCCCATCTGCGTGGAGCGAGTGGAAAGCAGAACTCATCACTCTTCTCGTCGACAGAGTGAGTCATGTTCTTGGTGGAGGCGATGTCGCTGAAGTGATGTGGCGACTGTTCCCCGATGCAGCTGTTCTTGAATTGATGGCCGCAGGAGACGTTGCTGTTCGCACTCAACCAGATCGTGTGACGGTGGTTAGTCCAGACCGTCCCGGCACATTCAGCAAAGTGGCGGGAGTACTGGCTTTGAGCGGGCTCGATGTCTTGGGTGCCGAAGCGCATTCAGATGAACAAGGAATGGCGGCATCAGAATTTCGAGTAACGAGTCCGCATGGAGACATTGATTGGACTCCCATAGTTGCAAACTTGAATTTGGCTCTAACGGGTCGACTTGCACTTGAGTCACGTCTTGCCGACCGTGCGGCTACGGCACGACCTCGTCGAGCTCAGTCCGCTATTGCACCTGCTGAACCAAGTGTTCGTTTTGATGACGCTGCATCGTCCAATGCCACGTTCCTTGAAGTTCGCGCCCCAGACACCGTGGGCGTTCTGCATCGCATCACAAAAGCAATTGCCGACCTGGGTCTCGACATTCGACACGCACGTGTTCTCACGCTCGGAAATGAAGTAGTGGATGCCTTCTATGTCCGTGAATCTGGCGGCGGTCGCATTTCCGATGATGTGTATAAGAAGGAAATCTCACGAGCCATCTTGTTTGCTGTCACTGACAAGTAGCGAGAAAGCGTCAACGAAGCGCGGGCACTAGGGTTCTCCTCGTGAGCGATGCACAACCACAGGACTTCACCAGAGACCTCATTCGATGGAGTGAGACACTTGCAGCTATTGCAAGAACCGGTATGGGATTCACCCTCAGTCTCTATGAACGTGAACGGTACGAAGAAGTGTTGAAGGTTGCAGCAGATATTAAGACTGCTGCAGACGATGCGTTGGAGATTCGCCGCGAACAAGATCACTTTGTTCAAGAATGGATGGATTCTGTTGGTGAAGGCGTCCCGGGTTATGTGACCCCCAAAGTTGCTGTTGGTGCAATTGTGGGAAATGACGAAGGAAAGATCCTTCTTGTCAAGCGCAAAGAAAGTGGCGTGTGGTTGTATCCCACTGGGTGGGCAGATGTTGGCTATTCACCGTCTGAAGTGGCCATGAAAGAAGTAGAAGAAGAAACAGGAATCATCGCTGAACCACTGCAATTACTTGGAGTCGTTGACGGAATGCGAATGGGTTTCTCGCGGTTTGGCATGTACATGTTGCTTTTCCACATGCGCGCAACTGGTGGACAATTGAATCCACATCCGTTGGAGACAGCAGATGTGGGTTGGTTTGGACCCGATGAATTGCCAACACCCACTGCGGGTGCGCAATGGTGGGGCGACATGGCGTTTGCAGCGATCTCAGGAAATGTGAGCCCAGCAACATTCGATGCGCCACGCGTCGAGATGTGGCGTGGCGAGGGAACGAACCACTAATTCGAGTCTTGGTCGCGCAAGAACTGCTCGACTTCATCGACCAAAGTGTCGATGTTTTCTTCTGCATCATCGTCGGTGTCGTCGTCTGAGAAATCGAACTCCAGTTGGTTCGGATTGTCGAGACCAAATGGATCGTCGCCCATTGTTTCTAAACGTTCAACGTATTCGCGAAGATCTTCGTCGTCTTCAATCATCTCTTCCACTTTGTGGTCGTACGCAACAACTTGGTTGTGCAATACATGGAGAGGAGACGGAGTACCGATGATTTCGCAAGCCCGACTAATGAGTGCATTCGCAGCTTTAGGCGAAGGAATTTGCGATGCGATTGCAGGAACCGCCGCCCACAGAGATGCTGATGGGAGAGATGAGTGTGTGCAGGCGTCGTGAACCACGCTGATGATGCCGGTGGGGCCCTCGTAACGAGAACGTTGAAGGTCGAAGCGCTCGATGGTGTGGTCGTCGTTTGCTGTTCCCATGACCTGCACATCGGAACGGTGAGACACGTCGGCGAGTAAGGCGCCAAGAGTGAGAACCATAGATGCGTCGAATCGGGCAGCAACGCCGACTACCTGTTCGGTAAATAGTCGCCACTTCAAGCTCGGCTCTGGTCCAAGAACGAGGATGACGTCGGAACCTGGAGTGCTGGCGTGCCACATGCTGACTTTGGGCCACACGATGCTTCGCGTGACTCCATCTTCTAGACGGACTGATGGGCGAATCGTTGCGAAGTCCGTGAACTCTTCAGGGTCGATATCGCAGAGGGGTTCGGCATTCCATGCGTCAATAAGAGTGCGCACTGCAGTGCTTGCCGCGTCAGCGGCATCGTTCCAACCGCTGAAGGCAGCAATCATGGTGGGGCTTTGGAGTCGTGGACTCGACAACCAGCGGACATGATCTGAAGCCGTCATTACTCCCAAAACCTACCGTCTCTAGTGGCGTCGTGTGGCAAGGTGGAGGAATGGCAGTAGTTGTGGAAAAAGCCGACGTAGTCACCGATGAATTGGTCTCAGCGTTTGAGACCCTGATTCCACAGTTGTCTTCATCAAATCCCGCCCCTAGCCGGGACGCACTGGCGGAAATCATTGGTTCTCCTACGAGTGTTCTTTTTGTGGCCCGAGTTGACGGGAAAATCGTTGGCTCTCTCACGCTTGCAATTTTTCGCATTCCCACTGGCGTACGCGCGTGGATTGAAGATGTTGTTGTAGACGGTTCGGCACGTGGACACGGAGTGGGCGAAGCGTTAAATTTGGCCGCTCTTCACGAAGCGAAGATACGCAATGCAGTCACGGTTGATCTCACCTCGCGACCATCCCGTGAAGCAGCGAATCGTTTGTATCAAAAACTGGGCTTCGCTCAACGCGACACCAACGTGTATCGGTATACGTTGTAGCGGTATCGCTGTGGTCACTGCGCAGTCGGCCAATGTGCTGATTGACTAATGGAATGACGAAACCGCTGATTATTAAGCACTGGGTTGCCTGTACACCTGCAGAGGCATGGCACGCATGGACAACTCCGGAGTTGTTTCATCAGTTCATTTCGCCCGAAGGCCTCTCCGTTCCTCTTGAGTCCGTGGTGATGGACCTTCACATTGGTGGATGTGTTGCATTCGACATGGTGTTTGACGACACGGGAGTTGTGAACGAAAACTCGGGAACCATCGAAGAAATGGAAGAACCCAATCTTTTCGTCTTCAGTGAGCCTGGGATGAACATTCGTTCCACTCAGAAGTTCACGGATTCCGATGGTGGAACCTTGATCACCGTTATTCAAGAAGGCTTGCCAGAAGAAATAGTGGACAATCCAGAAGTGCTTGAAGCGTTTCGTTCTAGCTATAGAAAACTTGGTCGAGTTCTTGGAGTTGCCACAGAGAACCGCGACCCATCCCTGTAGTTCTGCGTCTACGCACGAACTAAGCGGTACGCGCTACGCGTTTGACTTCTCTAGTGCGTCCGATAATCCGGCACGTTGCTTCAATGGAATCTCTGGCAGTACGAGTGCAAGGAAGAATCCAATGGCCATAATGGCCACACAGCACCAGTAAATTCTGCTGACACCTAGAGCCACACTGTCAACAACGGCTTGTCGTGGAATGTCGGCAAGTTTCTGAATTTCTTCAGGTGAGCGAATGAGCGTTGATGCTTTGTCGGCTGCGATTCCGGTTCGAGCAGGAATTTCACTTCGAATGGTGGAATTCAAAATTGTGCCGAAAATTGCAAGGCCAAGTGAACCGCCTAATGAACGGAAGAACATGACAGTTGCTGTGGCAACACCAAGATCCTGAAACTCCACTCCGTTCTGGCTGGCAATTGATGTCGATGAGAAAATAGATGCCGATCCGAATCCCATGACAATCATCGGAAGAATCAGAATCCAATATTGGGTGGAGCCGTTGATCTGTGTGAGTGCAAGCATGCCGACACCAGCGACAAAGGTTCCGATGATGGGGAATGGCTTGTAGCGACCCGTCTTTGAGATAAGACGGCCAACTCCGAATGTGGCCGCGGTAACACCAACCATCTGTGGGAGAGAGCGCAGCCCAGATTCGGTGGGTGAAAGAAACTGTGAATCTTGAAAGAACAGCGTGAGGAAGGAACCGGAACCGTAGACAACTGTGCCGGCGCACATACCGAGCATGGCGCTACGGAAGACAACTTTGTTTGAAAACAGCTTCAACGGGATCATTGGCTCTGGAGCTTTGCTTTCAACGAAGACAAACGCGATAAGTCCAAGGATGGATACACCGAAAAGTGCAAGAACATGTGTGTCGGTCCAGCCAGTACGACCTTCTTCAAGACCCACCATGAAGCTTCCGACGGTGAGTGACAAAAGTGCAGCACCTACATAATCAAGTTTGGCTTCCTTCTTCTTGAAAGGAAGTTTCAACGCAAAGTGTGTGACAGTGCCAACAATCAAGATGAACGGAACATTGATCCAGAAAATCCACTTCCACGAGTAGTTGTCGATGATGAAGCCGCCAACGAGTGGACCGAGTAGCGCCGACCCAACGAATGCCAAAGTGAAATAGCCGATGTATCGACCTCTGTCACGCGGGGGAATGATGTCGCCAATGACGGCGAAGCTCAATGCCTGAATTCCGCCACCACCAAGACCCTGGAATGCACGAGCCGCAATGAGCTGCCCCATGGAGTTAGCGGCACCGCATAAGAAAGAACCCACCAAGAAGACAAACATGGTGATCTGGAAGATTCGTCGACGGCCGTAGAGGTCTGACAACTTGCCGAGAAGTGGGGTGGCTATGGCGGAAGTGACAATGTACGAAGTTCCGACCCACGCAAAACTTTCAAACGAATTGAAGTCACCAACAATTTTGGGAAGCGCGGTGGCGATGATGGAAGTTTCCAGGTTGGCCAGCATGGTGGCAGTGGCTAAAGCCCCCAACACCGCTACGAGTCGTGCCTGCGTAAAGCCTGGAACCGACGATTCTTTCCCCATGAGGTCACCGTACTCCTCCCAAAAGGGGTAGGGCATAGGTGGAAGGGGTGAGAAACTAGGGAATGGCCGGTTCTGCAACGCATATCGTCACTGTTTTTCGGAATCGCTTACGTGATGGAGCCGAAAAGGCGTACGACGAACTCTCTCCGCACATTTCAGAATTAGCTCAGACCATGGACGGATTTATTGATGCAAAAACATTTGTGGCGGCTGATGGCGAGCGGGTCACCGTCGTTACGTTTGAAAATCAGCAGACACACAATGCGTGGCGAGATCATCCAGAACATCAAGCAGCTCAACAGCGCGGCATTAATGAGTTCTACGAAACATATTCAATCCAGGTGGGAACGGTGACGTATTCCCACTCCTTTATCTCACCCGGTGCATCGCAATGACATCTGAGTGGTTGCGTCCGGTGAATGACTCGTCGTTTCGCTGCTGGTGGCCAGGCGATGATGTGCAGTACCAGGAGTATCACGACACTGAATGGGGTCGACCTGTCCGTAACGACCAACGATTGTTCGAGAAAATGTGTCTTGAGGGATTTCAATCGGGTTTATCCTGGCTCACCATTCTGCGTAAGCGAGAGAACTTTCGTGCCGGCTTCGACAATTTTGATATCTCCACAGTTGCGAAGTATTCCGAGCGCGACGTCGACCGTCTTCTCGCTGATGCCGGAATAGTGCGTCATCGCGGAAAGATTGAAGCTGTCATCAATAACGCGGCGCGCGCACAAGAACTCATTCAGGAACTTGGATCACTGACTGAGTTCATTTGGTCCTATGCGCCAGACATGCCGTTCGGTCGTGATGGAGAATCGGCACATCCATCGGGTCTCGCCACTACTTCACCTTCCGCTATTCGTCTTTCGAAAGACTTGAAGAAGCGTGGATGGAAATTCGTTGGGCCAACCACCATGTATTCATTCATGCAGTCCATGGGTTTGGTGAATGACCATGTTGATGGATGCTGGGTGCAAGAAGAGTGCGAACAGTTGCGTCGCAAACATTTGAATTCGTAATAACCTCACTTACATGAGCAGCGAAATAAAAGACAGTCCACTGAATTGGGTTGCCGACCACATCAAGCGATACGTCGACACCCAGGGAGAAGATGGTCACGAGTGGAACGGCACACAGATTTTGTTGCTCACCACTAAAGGACGGAAGTCGGGGGACCTACGACGTTGCGCACTCATCTACGGCACAGATGGCAATGACTTCGTCATCGTTGCATCACGCGGGGGAGACCAGAATCACCCACTGTGGTACCTCAATCTTGTTGCAGAACCACACGTCACCATCCAAGTGAAGGGCGATGTGTTTCCTGCAGTGGCAACAACAATTGAAAACTCTGACGACTACCAACGCCTATGGGATGTCATGTTGACGCATTGGCCGGCGTATGCCGAATATCAGCAAAAAACAGATCGCAAAATTCCGTTAGTGCGAATTACACGCGCTTAGTCGCGCGGGTTCACCAGAATTTCGGCGTTCTGTCGCACTTGCCAGTCTCTGTCTTCGAGAGCGCGTTGTAACGCAGCGTCTACTAGCTCGCCATCAAATGGCGCCAATGCAAGAACTGCGCGTCGACGCACGGCTGGTTTGTCGGCACAAGCAGAAAGTATTGCTGGTAGGCCTCGAATGTCGCCAAGCGATCCGAGTGCTGCGGCGCACGCTTCGCGAACAACAGATTCAGCATGTTCTGTAGTGGCGTGAATGAGCGCATTGATCTCTTCATCTGATGGGTGTTGGTGTTCGCCAAGGCTCCACGCAGTCATTTCAGCTACAAAGACATCGCTGTCATTCAGTAGTTCGTAAATACTGATGTCAAAGCCCACGGACAGCTCTACTGCCGTACGACGCACTTCGGGTGATTGATCCATTAGAGAATGAGCGATGTGTTCGGCGCGTAATTCGCCGAGGCGGTGCAACGCGCGAAGGGCGCTTGCACGTAGCGAGGAATCTGAATGATTGAGTGCAGCGAGAGCGGTTGACGTGTCTCCCTGAAAGCCAGCGGCAATCACGGCAAAACGGTCGATAGAAGGATTGGGTGCCATGGTTTAGTTGCCGAGAAGGCCACCAAGCAGTTCCAGCGCAATTGCGGCGAAAAAGCCAATAATGCACGCCACGAATGCTCCCGTGAGAACTGCGCCGCCAGAGAGGCGAAGAAGTGCATTTCGACGCTGCTGGCGTTCTGGTTCTTGGTACAAAGGTGACGGTTTTTGGTCGACTCGAACGGGGATTGTCTTGCGTGGCGTGGCAGGCTTCAGTCGGTCGATTATCCAGAGGGCGACGAGTGCAAGGGCAATTGCCCAGCCTGCACGAAGCGCAGTACCGGTAGATGACATCATCATTGTCGACAGCACATACACCGAATCATTCATGAACGACGACAGCGTACCTCTCCCACCAACTCCACGGACCGCGAATCCCCGAACTTTGCGTTGGGCCTTACCTGTCATCACATTGTCGTGGACCATCTTGTTGACCATCTTGGTGATGGCAGCAGTGCGCATTCAGCGGTGGGAAGTGGCGCCTGGCGAAGCAATGGAAGTGTCATCACGAATTGGCTTCTCACCAGTGGCCGAAGGCGAATCGGTTCCGAAGCGCTATGTGGCAGACAACGGAATCATGTTCGTCACGGCGTATGGCGGTCAATTATCCATTCTTGATTCCATTGTTGGGTGGCTTGATCCGTATGTGCAGGTGAACACCTACACCGAACAATTCGGAGAACGCACGCCAACATCTTCGCGTCGGTTGGGGTACCAGGCCATGTTTGGTGCCAAACAAATTGCTGAGTTTGTCGCAATGAAAAAACTGGGGCTGGACGCGCAATTCACTGAAGGTGACATTGTGATTGAAGAACTGGTGTGTGCCGGTGCGCCCGAGAAGAACTCTGCATGTGAGGTACTTGAGATTGGCGACACCATCACTGCGATTGATGGAAACGACACTCCGACGTTGTCGGCTCTGCTGAAGCTGCTTCCCACTTTCACCATTGGTGAGACGGTCACCATCACAGTTATTCCGTATTCACCACCAGGAAGCGATTCTCAAGAAGCGCAAGAGCGCACCGTTGAAATCATGGCAAGCCCAGACGAAGCAGATCGTCCCATCATCGGGTTCATTCCTGCAGATACACGTGTTGTGAAGCTGCCATTTGAAGTGAACATTTCAACGCCAGACATTGGTGGGCCATCTGCTGGGTTGGCTTTCACTTTGGCCTTGCTCGATGAACTCACCAGTGGCGACCTCATGGGGAATGGCCGAGTCGCTGCAACGGGAACCATTAATGAGATGGGTGCCGTTGGTGCAATTGGGGCTCTTGTACAAAAGGCCGTCGCAGTTCGAGATTCAGGCGCCACCTTGTTCCTGGTTCCCGCTGGCCAGTCGAAGGAAGAAGTGGCGGCGGCCCAAAAGGCTGCCGGAGCTGGCGTGCGCATCGTGCAGGTTGCAAGCTTGGACGATGCGCTGAAGGCACTTCGTCGAAACGGTGGAGCACCGCTCCCCGCCACGATTCCCGATAAGGGATAGAGGGTTCACGGGCTGCTGGCCTGTGGATAATGCCACCATCTGCCCTATGCGGGGCCGTACTGTTGAGGTGTCATGGCTATTTCTTTCTCCCGCCCCGATCCTTCATCGCCCGCAGCGGTCGGCTCTGCCTCATTTCCCACGAATCGTCGCGGGTTCGACCAGGGCGAAGTTCGCGATTTCCTGCGCATGGTCGCTGCCGAATTGGCCCGTCTTCAGGAGCGCGAACGCTTCCTTGAAAATGAACTTCGCACGATGCAGACACGCGGTATGTCTGCGCCCGGTCGTCTCGACGAAGAGACCGTCACCACATTGTTGGGTGAAGAAGCTGCACGGGTTCTCTCCACTGCTCGCGATGCAAGCACGCAAATTCGCGAACGCGCCGAAGAGTCCGCAACTCGTCTCGTAAAAGATGCTGCTGAAGATGCTGCACGTATTCGTGAGGCCGCAAACATTGAAGCCGCACGTATTCGCGAAGATGCAGGCCACGATGCCGAAGCTGAAATTGACATGGCGAAGCAACAAGGCCGCGACATGGTCAACGAAGCTCGTGCATACCGTGAAAAAGTTTTGTCCGAATTGTCACGTCGTCGCGATGCCGCGCGTTCACAGATTGAACAATTGCTTCATGGTCGTGATCGCTTGTTGAATGCGTTTGAACGCGCACGTCTTGCAAGTGAAGACGTCATTGGCGGGCTTACAGATGCACACGATGAGCCCGAATTCATTGTGGATTTAACACCCACAACAGGCCCAATTCCCGTTGTCAATCCTGACCATCCATCTGTGAAGGTTTTCGATGGGGAGACAGCAGAAGTTGCAACGGCTGAAGTAGCCGCAGTTGCCGAAGATGTTGCAATCTTCGATCACGAGACGGCAGAGATTGTTGAAGAGCTGGTGGTCATTGAAGAAGTGGCTGTGGTGGCTCCTGAAGTTTCAGAACCAGTTTCCACTGCAGTGGAAGACACAGTTGAAGAACGTGTTGTTGAAGTTGAAGAACACATCATCGTCAACATGGAACATCCAGTTCACGGCATTCTCGATGCAACATCAGAAACCGTTTCTGAAAACGATGTTGTGACAGTCGATGAGGTAGAGCAAACCAATGTGGTGTCATTGTTTGGTCGCGGACGTCGCCAAGCGGACATGCCTGAAGTTGTAGATGCACCGGCCGTTGAAACGGCTGCAGTTGTAGAACCGAAGAAGCCTGCTGCGGGAGTGGACGACATTTTTGCCAAGTTGCGTGCGGGAAGCACTGCCGATGTTGCAGCAAAGGCAACATCTGTTGACGAGGTTGAAAAAACTGAACCCATCGCGCCAGCGCCCAAGAAAGCCAAAGCAAAGCCCGTCATTATCTCTGCTGACCCGGCCCGGTTCTCGGAACGGAATGAAGTGTTGGCACCAATTGTTGTAGCAATGGCTCGCAAGCTGAAGCGTGTTCTTGCAGACGAACAGAACGAGGTGCTGCAGCATCTTCGTCTGAAGCGCTCATCTTTGGAGATGGAAGCGTTCCTTGGGGACACCGACGAGCATGCCGCTCGCTACGCCACCGCAATTGGCGAAGACACCATGTCGGCCGCCGGCGCAGGCGCCAAATCAGTGAAGTCCGCAGGTGGTTCATCAAAGCGCGTCACACAAAAGGCAATTGCTACTCATGTTGCCGCCAGTGTTGCCGCCGGATTGGTCGCTGGCTTCCGCGAGGACGCACGTATTGCAATCGGTGAGGCCGAAGGCGATCGCGAAATTCTTGCCGGTCTCATGCGCGACGTGTATCGCAAGTGGAAGACGGAACTCATCGACCAGCATGTTGATGACATTGCGTGTTCGTCGTACAGCAAGGGCGGTTTCCTTGCCATGGAGAACGGCAGTCGCATGGGCTGGATGGTTGACCCTGATGCTCCATGTTGCAGTGAGTGTGAAGACAATTCACTTGCCGGAGCAGTCGCGAAAGGCGACTCGTTTCCGACAGGGCATCAGTTACCACCAGCACACCCAGGGTGCCGCTGTCTGGTTTGCCCCGTTCAGGACTAGCGTCCTGATGCGTGCGTAACCCCTCAGATCTTCCTCCCCAAGGCCCAGGCGGTCCTCAGTTCCGTCTTCCCAAATTTGGGCGACCCTCGCGAGGCCGAATTCTTGTTTCTGTACTTGTCGGTGTTGTTCTGCTGCTGGTGTTTTCAGCACGCGGCTTGTCATCGTTCTATGTGAATGTCCTCTGGTTTAACGGAGTTGGTTTCAGCGATGTCTACTGGGGAATTCTGCGCAGCAAAGTCGAACTAGCTGCCATCTTCTCTCTCGGATGTTTCGCATTCTTGTGGCTGAACTTGTTGATTGCCGACAAAGTTGCACCGCTGACATTGCCAAATACTCCCGAAGATCAAACTGTGATGCGCATTCGCGAAGCCACTGCTAAGAGTCGCGGAAAATTGCGCATTGCGTTGGCGCTTCTTATTGGACTCATG
>CAIVDG010000302.1 GCA_903904615.1 uncultured Acidimicrobiaceae bacterium
GGTTCCGAAGACGACATCAAGGGTCGCATCAGCCAAATCAAGACCGAAATCGACAACACCGATTCCGACTACGACCGTGAGAAGTTGCAAGAGCGTCTCGCCAAGTTGTCTGGTGGAGTTGCAGTTCTCAAGGTTGGCGCTGCCACCGAAGTTGAACTGAAGGAAAAGAAGCACCGCATTGAAGACGCTGTCAGCACCACAAAGGCTGCCATCGAAGAAGGCGTCGTTCCTGGTGGTGGAGTTGCACTTCTTCGCGCACAGGCTGCTGTAATTGCCGCTGCTGAAAAGCTCACAGGCGATGAAGCAACTGGTGCTCGCATGGTGGCTCGCTCACTTGAAGGTCCGTTGAAGCAAATCGCCGAGAACGCTGGCCTTGAAGGCGGAGTCGTCGTTGAGAAGGTAAAGAGCCTGAAGGGCAACGAAGGTTTGAACGCTGCAACAGGCGAGTACGAAGACCTTGTGAAGCTTGGCGTTATCGACGCTGCAAAAGTGACACGTTCGGCTCTCCAGAATGCAGCATCAATTGCAGCACTCTTCCTCACCACCGAAGCCGTCATTGCTGACAAGCCTGAAGAGGCTTCGCATGCTGGCCACGACCATGGCGGTATGGGCGACTTCTAGTCCTCCGTTCGTCAAGAACACTCTGAATTCTCGCCGTGGCGACCGAAAGGTTGCCACGGCGTTTTTCATTTCACCGTCCGTTTACAGTGCATGACTGTTCATTCTGAGGCGAGTTCACTACGCTCTCAGAAGTCTTAGGGGAGATGTATGAAAAACAAGAGATTCGTATTCACACGTGTGGTTGCCGGAGTGGCAGTGACGGCGCTTTTGGCGGCGTGTGGCGCTGGGTCGGAATCGTCCGACACAACGGAGCGCACACGAAACACCACGCTATGGTCCGCAACCACCGTGCCAACAAAAGTCGTGGTGTACGGAACACAAGACGGGCTTGTTGAGTACGTACAAGTTCCTAGCGAATCTGGCGAAGTGACACCCACCCGAATAACTCAGGTTGTACCGAACACCACGTGGTGGAACGCAGTTGTGACCGCAGCAGTGGACACGTCGCGATCCGAAGTAATTTTCGGCGGAAATTCCCAAGACGGGAAGGCGTATGTTTCAAAGGTAAATACCGACGGAACTAGCCAAAGTCTCATTTATGAAGAGACGACCACACTCGTGTTCGGAATGGGGTACGACCCAGTCGCTCGCATCATCGCACTTAATCACAACAAGTCTGGCGACATCTTCTACATGGTGCATTCAGTTGACGAAGTGAATTCACCGCTTCGAAATGGAGTTGGCGCTTACTATGCGTTGCCACTGCTCACCAGCTATGGACCAGGGTCATTGATTTCCACCAATTCATCGATTCGACTTGTTCAAGCGACGAATCCAACAAGAATTTTCAGTTCGTCGGCTGTTTTGAGTAGCTCACCATACGACATGTGGGCGTTCGCAAAAGATACGACTTCAGACTTCATCTACGGAGGACGTCAACGAGTTGGAGAGTTGGTGCAAACCAAAACCGACGCGGGAACAGCTATTTCGACGGTTCGCTCCATTGCTAGCCCCGCATCACTTGCTGTCTTCTCCGATGGAACTATCGCCGTTGGAAAAGGAACAGGAGTGACTGACAATGTGCCGACGGTCGGCGCTCTAACAATTGTTGACCCCACAGGTGCATCACCAGATGTTGAAGTAGGGGGAGTCGGATCGGGTGAAGCTGCATCGGGCTTGCAGTCCGTGTGGGCGGTGGAATCACCGATTGCCGATACACCAGCTCAAATAGATGGCGATTTTGAAGTAGGCGGGTCAATTTATTGCGGTGACGCGGCATGGCGAGATGATCTTCCACTGAGCCGTTTATCGCGTAAGCCAATTGAAGGTGTGCGTTCGTATGCGTGGTTCCGCAATGGTGTTCAGATGGAGGGAGTCACATCGGACACGATTGTTCTGTCACAAGGCGGTTCGTATCAGTGTGCTGTCACGGCAGGAAACCTTGCCGGTAGTGGCCAATCGGCTCAATCTGAAGCTGTCGCTGTGCCCTCGTTGCCAGGAGAAGAAACAACGACACCTTCGGAAGGTTCGACTGAATCGCCTGTGGTAACAGTTCCGGTTGCCGCGCCCGCAACACCGGTTGTTGTAGTGACTCCTTCATTGCGTTCAGTGAAATGGACGTTCACGGGTCGCACGGTGAAGGTGACATTCCGTAAGTATTCAGGAGCGACGAAATATCGCTTGTATGTGCGTGGTGCTACTCGTAAAAACATCGTGTGTAAGTCTGCAAAGACCACAGTGACGTGTACGACGACGACTCTGAAGAAGGGCCTCAACTCGTTCAGTGCAAAGGCATTGAGTACGTCGGGTGCAACGCTCGCACTGAGTACAAAGACCCGCATAACGAAGTAGAGGGTTTGCACTAGCGGCCTTCACGTGATTTTGGACTGCCCTCAGTAACAACAAAGAAGTATTGTTACTGGGGTGCAGTCTTCAATCGCTTTAGTGTCGTGTGGCGAAGCGCGCGAGCACGATACGGACTTGCCACTTCTCATTCGGGCTTTTGGTGACCGCGGGTTAGTTGCCCACATTGTTGACTGGGATGATTCATCGGTTGATTGGTCGTCCTATCGCGCCGCCATTGTTCGTTCGCCATGGGACTATCACCGCCGTTACGGCGAGTTCGTGCAGTGGTTGAGCGAGGTGTCTGAAAAGGCAACTCTTCATAACTCGACTGACATCATTCGCTGGAATACCGACAAGGTGTATTTGCAAGAACTTGTCAGTGTCGGGTTGCCGGTTATCCCCACTACATACGTTCGCAGTGCAGAAGATCTGGTTCTCGCTAACGAACTCATTAAGGGAGACGTTGTTGTTAAGCCAACAATTAGTGCGGGCTCAAACAACACAGAACGCCATGTCAATGTTCCTGCGAGTGCAGCGGCGCACATCACACAACTGGTTGATTCCGGAATGGTGGCGATGGTGCAGCCCTATCAGCGCTTCATCGATGAACGTGGTGAAACCGGCATGTTGTATTTCAATGGCGAGTACAGCCACGCGTTCCGCAAGGGAGCCATTTTGGCCACTGGTGAGAACACGAAGAACGGGCTCTTCACAGAAGAAGACATTGGCCCACGTGATGCGTCTCGCGAAGAACGAGAACTTGGCGATGACGTCTTGGATTTTGTCACGGAGAAGTTTGGTCGGGCACCGCTGTATGCACGGGTGGACGTGGTGCGCGGTTCCGGCGGTTATCCGGTCCTTATGGAGTTAGAAATGGCTGAACCGTCGCTGTATCTGCACACATCGCGTGATTCGGCAACCCGCTTCGTTCAAGCGTTCCTGGCACAATAATCGTCACTTCTCTCCCGTGGCATGTCCCTCGCTAGGTTGGAGTTCATGAGCGAACCAATGTCCCCCTCAGTTGGCCTGGCAGTTATCCACCTGTTTTGTAAGCCGTTTCCCGAATTTGATGGTGAAGCACTTGTGCAGGCAGTGAAGAATGCCGAGAACAACGGAGTCACGGTGGTCACCGTTTCTATGTTGGGCCACAAGGCCGATGTTGCAGTCATGGGACTTGCAGCAGACATGCGCGCATTGAAGGCTCTCCAAACAGGAGTTCAGCATGCTGGTCTTGAAGTGGTGGACAGCTATGTGTCGCTTACCGAGGTGAGTGAATATGCCAAGGGCATGCCACAAGAAATGTTGAACGCACGTTTGTATCCGCAGCTTCCACCTGCAGGGAAGAACGCATGGTGTTTCTACCCAATGTCAAAGCGTCGCAACGAGGGTCAAAACTGGTTCACGCTTGAATACGACAAGCGTAAAGAGCTCATGGAAGAACACGGAAAGAGCGGCCGAACATTTGCTGGTCGCGTTATTCAGCTGGTCACCGGGTCTGCTGGTCTCGACGACTTTGAATGGGGAGTCACGCTCTTTGGCGTGCACCCAGACGATTTGAAAGAAGTGGTGTACACCATGCGCTACGACGAAGCCTCTGCGGTCTACGCAGAATTCGGTGCGTTCTATGTAGGTATGGTCACCCCAGTCGAGGAACTAATTAACGAGATCTAACGTGGCTACTGCTCTGCGGATTCTCGTTGTGCAAATTGTGCGAGCCATTTTGCGAAGGGCTTCGCGTTGACGGAGTATCTCGTCTGTGTAGAGCTACTTGTCTAGCTCAAACATGATTTTCATCACGCCTTCTTCGCGTGCATCAAACATTCGGTAGCCCTCTGCGCCATCTGACAAATTCATTCGGTGGGTAAAGATTCCGTCGCCTTTTACGCGACCATTCTGAATGAGAGGAACAAGCTCGCCCCACTGGGCAACCACGTTTGCAATTCCCGCGCGCACAGTGAGATTTCTGTAGATAATGTCGCGCATGGGGACCGCAGTGTCTCCTTGCGGAAGTCCGATGAACGACGCAGTTGCACCGTGCCGAGCCAGTGACGGAACTAATCCAATTGCACTGCGTGCCCCGGATGCTTCAAAAATGGAATCACACGCGGCGCCCTTGGTGATCTCTCGAATCTGGTCTCGTGCAGTGTCGGGTTCTAATGCAATTGCACCAAGTGATTCAGCGTGGCGACGTCGAGTTTCCACCGGATCAACAGCGAACACTTGCGCAGCACCTTGTGCAAACGCCAATTCAATTCCCAACAAACCAATCGGGCCCAATCCAACGATTGCAACACGCGAACCAGGAGAGACATCTGCACGACTCACACCGAAATGTGCAGTGGCGAGTGCGTCGGTGAGCAGCACTGCTTGGTCGTCAGAGACTCCATCGGGAATTTTCATCAAAGTGAGGTCGGCATTTGGAACCTGCGCGAACTCAGCTTGACCACCTTGTAGGCGAGTACTGAGGCCGAACGCAGTGCTCCGTGAACAACGCCCCACGCGAGAGAGGCAGGCACTGCACTCACCGCAACCAGAACCTCCCGCCGCAATGACGCGATCGCCAATGGCGAATCTGTGCACCTCGGAACCTTTTGCAACAATCTCGCCGATGAATTCGTGGCCAACACAGAACGGTTCAACACCTGCGGAGTAATCGGTCTTGCCAATTTTGTCGCCGTGGTAGATGTGCAGGTCACTACCGCAGATACTGCAATGGCTCACGCGCAAGAGAACTGCGTGGTCAAAGGCAAGCGATGGGTCGGGGTATTCCTCAAACCGAATGTCGCGTGCCCCGTGGAAAACCAAAGCCTTCATGATGTACCCCCTGTGCCTTCACCCTAGTAACTGGACCGTTTCAACGAGACAGTAGGGGGCGGGCTCACATACGATGACGGGCAGAAGGGGGCGACATGTCAGGCATCATTGAAGAAGCTCGTGAGTTCATTGCGAAGAACTGGTCTCCTGAAGTAGATCTGGCTGCATGGCGTGAACTCGTTGTAGATAATCACTGGGCTGCCTTGCGTTGGCCAACGCAATGGTTTGGGCGCGGACTCTCAGACGATGAAGCCGAAGCAGTGGAGAAAGTTTTCAGCGACGCAAAAGTTCCAGGCCCGGGCCAAGACAAGTGGAACCTATGGGCCGGCACCATGGTGGGCTACGGCAGCGATGAATTGAAATCGAAATACATGCGGCCGCTCTTGCTAGATGAGGTTGCAATGTGTTTGTTGTACAGCGAACCAGGCGCAGGCTCCGACCTTGCGGGAATTCGCACCACCGCTGTGCGTGATGGTGACGAATGGGTAGTGAACGGCCAGAAGGTATGGACATCGGGAGCCAAGGCCGCCGACATTGGAATGTTGATCGCGCGTACCGATTGGGATCAACCAAAGCATCGCGGAATTTCTTTCTTCTGGCTTCCTATGAACCAACCTGGCGTTGAAGTACGACCATTACGACAAGCCACCGGCGATTCGCGATTCAACGAAGTGTTCATTACTGATGCACGCGTGCCAAATACTCATGTTCTCGGCGA
>CAIVDG010000303.1 GCA_903904615.1 uncultured Acidimicrobiaceae bacterium
CATGAGTAATTCTCCCCGACCACCTAGCGAACTAGGTGACCTGTGGAAATGGTAACGACCCTCGCCTTAGAGGGCGGGGAAGAAGATTCCCAATTCTCGTGCGGCTGAATCGGCCGAGTCACTGCCGTGAACAAGGTTCTCCGTGAACAAGGTGCCAAGATCTCCGCGAATAGTGCCGGGCGCTGACTTCGCTGGGTTGGTGGCACCCATCATGGTGCGAACTATCTCCCAGGTGTCTTCGGGGCCTTCGATTGCCATAGCAACGACAGGACCACGGGACATGAAGGTCACCAATTCGGCGTAGAAGCCTTTGCCCACATGCTCTTCATAGTGGCGTTCCAAGATTGCAGAGTTCAACGTGCGCAATTCCATGCCCACAATGCGGAGGCCCTTGTTTTCAAAGCGAGAGATGATTGTTCCGACAAGGCCGCGTTCGACGGCGTCTGGCTTCAGGAGGACGAGGGTGCGATTAGACATTCCTTCAGGCTACGGGCTGGGGCAACGCTTGCCCCGGTAAATAACCGCAAAGCCTTTACGGAAGCACCTTGCGCAAATGTGCACGGGCTGCGCCCACCACATATAGCGACCCTGCAACCAAGATGGCATCGTCGCTGGTGGCGTCGGCTAGCGCCATGTCGCAGGCTCGCTCCACGGTGTCGGCCGTAAGAACGTGAGCGCTTCCCATTTCGGTGGCCACTTGAGCAATTTCGCGGGCACTGCGGGCACGCGGTGATGGCGCAGTACAACACACCACCATTTCAAACTCATCAACTTTGAGAGCCGACAAGGTGTCAGACAGTTCCCTGCCGCCCAACGCGCCCACCACCAGAATGCGACGTCCGTGCGGATCAAAGTCGTCAAAGAAAACGCTTGCACACACATCGGCACCGGCTGGATTGTGCGCTCCATCCAAAATGACGAGTGGTTGGTGACCAACAACTTCGAATCGTCCAGGCATGTTGACTGTTGCAAGACCTTCCAACAATGTGTCTCGATCGAGTGCACCACCAAAGAACGCTTCTGCCGCAGCGATTGCTACCGCTGCGTTTTCGCCTTGGTGCCACCCGTGCAACGGCAAGAACATGTCTATGTAGTCGGCATGCGGAGTACGAATGTGCAGTGAACGACCGCCAAGTGCCAAATGATTATCCACTACATCAAAGTGTTCTTTACGGAACAGCATTTCGGCGTGAGGTTCTTCCAAAAAGATTGATCGCAAGCTGTCGCGTGCTTCACCAATAATGGCAACGCTGCTCGGCTTGATAATGCCGGCTTTTTCTTTCGCAATGTGCTGGATAGTTGGTCCTGCAAACTCGGTGTGGTCAAGAGCAATGTTCGTCACTACTGCAACGTCGGGAGACACAACGTTTGTCGCGTCCCACCTGCCCAGCATTCCTACTTCCACCACAGCTACTTCAACTGCGTCGTCGGAGAACCAACGGAAAGCTGCAGCCGTCATGATTTCAAAATAGGTTGGTCGTAATCCTGAAATGCCTTCTGCATTTGCAATGGCAGCCACAGATTCCGCGAAGTCTTCTTCATGAATCGGCTCGCCATTCACCAGTATTCGCTCACGAACGCTTTCCAAG
>CAIVDG010000304.1 GCA_903904615.1 uncultured Acidimicrobiaceae bacterium
GACTCAACGGCTTCTACGCGAGAGCGGAACTTGTGGACGGCGGACCGCAGAGCGCTTTCGGGGTCAATATCGAGGTGGCGAGCAACGTTGACCACCGCAAACAGTAAGTCGCCCACTTCTGAATGCGTTGCTTCGGGGTCGCCAGAGGTGAGTGCTTCGCGAACCTCGCCAGCCTCTTCGGAAATCTTTGCAAGGGGTCCATTCACATCGGGCCAGTCGAAACCTGCACGTGCTGCGCGCTGTTGAACTTTTGCAGCAAAAGATAGTGACGGCGCTGCATGCACGACGCCATCGAAGATGCCGGTGCGCTCTGGTTTTTCTGCACGCTTGATGGCTTCCCAATTGTTTTCAACATCGCTTGAAGATGACACTTCAACATCGCCGAAGACATGCGGGTGACGTGCAACAAGTTTGTCGTGAACAGTGCGTGCAACATCGGCCATCGTGAAGCGACCTTGCTCTTCAGCAATAGCGGCATGAAATTCAATTTGGTACAGCAAATCGCCGAGCTCTTCAATGAAGTCGTCGTCGGAACTGGGGTCGTCTGCGTTCAAACGCTCAATTGCGTCGACAACTTCGTACGTTTCTTCCAGCAGGTAACGCACAAGCGATGTGTGGGTTTGTTCCATGTCCCACGGGCATTCATCACGCAGAGTTCGTGCCAACGAATGGAAACGAACCATCTCGGCCGCCACCGGTGTACCAAGTGCCGGAATCCACAACGACGTGAGGTGGTCTGCTTCGAGAGTGCGGTCCATCTCAGACCATGTGGTGGACACAATTTGTTCTTCGGGCAACCCAACATGATGCAAAAGAGTGACGGCTGTGTTTGGGTCTATGTCATCGATGGACAGCTTGATGTTCGATAGCACCCAATTGGCATGCGTGTGTGCAACAAGGAGTGCGCCAGTGCGGCCTGCAGCCGATTCTGCAAACGTGTGTCCGTCAACAAGTGTGATTGCCGCTTCAACAGGGTCAATGTTTAAAACTCGCCACACATCGTCGAGGAATCCGATTGCGGGAAGGATTGAAACCTCTACATCGTGTTGTTGTCGAAGGAGTGCGACGGTTCGTTCAAGTACAAGTGGTGAACCGGGAACGGCATACAGAACGTTTTCGTGAATGCGTGCTGCGGAAATCAACTCAGAGGTGATTGAGGTGTACACGTCGTCAAACGAGGATGCGTTGTCGTAAATGTGATCGAACGATTGCGCATCGGGCACAAGATGGGCCGACGGATGTTGTTGAGTGCGCAGAAACCGCACAGTGGCGTTTGCTATGGCGTTGAGTGTTTCCGTCGTGACCAACTGCGGGTTACCGGGGCCAAGCCCGACGACGGTGATCTGAGGCATTAGCTAATGGTTGCCATGGCGCCATTCCATACGCCGTATGTGGAGTTCACAGAAATATCTGCTGTTGCCATGTATCCGTTGAGGTTGGAGATGCTTGGCTCGCTGGCAGAAATCCGCGCCAATGAGTCTTTGATGGTGTCGTATGGCTGGCTCAAGATGATGTGATAGCCGAACTGGGTCTTGACGGGACC
>CAIVDG010000305.1 GCA_903904615.1 uncultured Acidimicrobiaceae bacterium
GAGGTCATTCAGGCCCGCATTGCCGATCGCCTCCGTGTCTCTCGCCCATCGGTCTCCGAAATGATTAAGCGCCTCACCGAAGAGCCCCTCATTCTGGTCACCGATGGCCACATCACCCTCACCGATTCAGGAGAAGAATTGGCACAACGTGTGGTGCGTCGTCATCGAATTGCTGAACGATTCATGACAGACATCTTGGGATTGTCGTGGGCGTTGGCGCATAGAGAAGCGGGCCGCTGGGAACATGTCATGTCTGACGCTGTGGAAGAAGCCATGCGCCAGAAACTTGGCAACCCCACCACGTGTCCACACGGAAACCCCATTCCTGGTTCGGGGTATGCGGCGCCACCAGCAGTGTCGTTGTCGAAGTTGAACACGGGTCAGTCGTTCACCGTTTCACGTATTCCGGAAGAGCTGGAATTCTCGCCGGGAATGTTGGAGTTCTTGGAAAACACAAACCTCATGCCTGGCATGAGCGGCCAAGTGTCCACCACTAACGACAAGGGCGATATGACCTTGTCGGTCGAAGGTCACGACATTGTTGTGGAGAAGTTTGCCACTGAACGAATTCTCGTCACGGTATAACGGTTCCATGAGATCATTCCCCCGGTTTGCTGTTGTCGTGCTCGCGTACGCGACCGTGTTGTCATCTTGTGCAACAGAAATCATCGGAGATCTCAACACAACAGTTCCCGCAGAATCCACCACAACAACTCTTGCTACACCGACTGGCGACATTGAGCAATTGTTAGAGCAATTAGACACCGCCATTGTTGGGTTGGGTCAAAAGATTGTTGATGCAGATGCATCTGCGTACAAGCAGACGTATGCAGAAGCACTTGCTATTTGGGAAGTGTTGAAGCCACAAACAGAATCAAGTGGAGTCATCGGGCTTGATGCAGATGTTCAGCGCATTGTGGAACTGGTACGCACTGCTACCGAACGCAAGCGCCCTGCCGATGCAGACAAAGCAGCCCGCTTCTTGTCTCTCTTGCGCGAATCGCTTCCCGAACTTCTGAACCGCTAGCGCATTGCGTCGGGAAGGGGCAACTTGTGCACCACCGACAAGCTGCGTGTTGAACGCGTGAGCGTTACATACAGCAAGCGCAAACCCTGAGGGTCTTCAGCAACAATGTCTGTTGGTTCCACCACAATGACATCGTCTAGTTCCAAGCCCTTCGCAACGCTGGCCGGAACAATGGATAATCCCTGATCCAAACCAGCGGCTTGCGCGCGACCATGCGGCAACGACGCTGCGCTTAATGCATCGGAGACTTCGTCCACCATGTGATCTGGGCAAATAACAGCAGCGCGACCATTGCCGCGTGCAACAAGTTCTGCGGCACGACGAGCAACAGCCTCCGTAAGTGATTCGTGTTGTGGAACCTGAGTGATGACAGGCAGCTCGTCACCATCGCGAACGCTGCGTGGTGCGCGCAAACCAGGTGTTGCGGCCAGCATCACCTTGTCGGCCAATTCCATAATTTGCGACGGGATGCGATAGCCCACCGACAGACCAACAATGCGCGGTGCTTTGCGTGAGGGCAAATGATCGAGAACATCGCTCCACTCGTTTGGTGCAAGAGGGCCTGTGGCTTGTGCGATGTCGCCCACCACAGTCATTGAGCCGCTGAGAGAACGACGCGTGACCATGCGCAACTGCATGGGCGTGAGATCTTGCACTTCGTCCACCACAATGTGTCCGTAGGTGCGAATTTCGTCTGCTTCGTCAATCTTTCCGTTGCGACGCGGCTTTGGCCCCAGAAGAAAACGAGCTTCGTCAAGCAACGCAGCATCGGCATTCGTCCAACGCACGTCTTCAATGCTGTTAGAACGTTCACGATGCAATGCCAAGTAATCGGTTTCTGGAATGATTCCGTTTGCTGCCAACTTCAACAACGCTTTTGATCCGAAGAGATCGTGCAGTAATTGTGCAGGCGACAACAGTGGCCACATACGCTCCAACGCTGCGCGCATGTCGACGTTTTCGCGCAATGCATCACGTACGTCTTCTGGGTCTGTTTCAAAGCGAACAGATGCAGCCATTGCCGCCCACACTTCGTTTTCC
>CAIVDG010000306.1 GCA_903904615.1 uncultured Acidimicrobiaceae bacterium
CCAGAAGACAACTTCCACGACGCCACACCCGCGGCAATGGCAACAACATAAAGAGCGGTGGCGATTGTTCCCACTGATGCATCGTCAAAGGCGAGAACAAGAAGTCGAATGACACCCACGGCAATGATGAGCGAGGCGAGGTATGTGACTAACTCACGAACCGAAAAAGACCAACGCGGGGCGTATGAGATGTTGTCGGCTTGATCGGCGCTAATGACTCCGTGCGAAACGAGGTCGTCGAGAAGTTGACGTTGTGTTTTGTCTTGTTCCATGTCGTAAGTGTGACACGGATTAGGAGTTACTTATGTACCAATCAACTACTGGAGCGATAGCCGCGTCCAATAGCGGCGCCACAAACATTGCATAGGAACCCGTTATGTGGTTGTCGTCTCTGTACACCAACAAATTTCCAACAATTGTTGGGCACACGGTGCTGGTACAGAACCAATTGCGCACCCACACCACGTGTTCTCCACTGGTATCAAAGTCCCGCATCATCTCAAACATGTCAACGCGATATGCATTGGTAATAGTGGGTGAACATTGTTGAACATTTGTGTAGTTCCTGCTTAGACATGACGGAACCAACTGCCCAGGGTACGGCGTGTCTTCCACCAAGATGGGAGTGATTCCTCGAGCACGTAATGCATCGAGAGTTCCTTGCATTCCCTCGCGCCATTCTTTTTGCCACATGGGCTTACGAGTAGACGCAGATAACAAGCGATCAAAATGAATGACAAACGCGAACTTCACACCGTCAGCCACCATGGCATCCAACGTGTTCGCTCTCCACTTTTTGCATTCGGGATACACGCGACCCAGCACCTTGTTGTACACCGGTATCTCAGCAGGCGGACAACCGGCCTTTGTATAGACATTCAGTTTCCAGTTGCGCTTTATGGCGACTTTCTCAAACGCAGGAAACCATTGCGCTGCATGTGAGTCTCCGTATAAACCAACAACTGTTGTGGAATCGGTTTTTCCGAAACTGCATCCTGGTTTAGGTTCGACAGGCGTAAAGCGAACGTGACATCCATCTTCATAGATGATGGGCTGATCAGAAACTACTGCTTGAAGTGACGGGGTGAGATTCCCTGGTAACCCCGTTGCTTTTGCAGCATCAACAATGGCCTGCAGTGGTCGACCAAGTGCTGGCATTTCGGGAACCGCTGGAACTGTTGTTGTAGGACCAGGAACTGTTGTTGTTGTGTCCAGGACTGGCGTGGTGGCATCGGGTCCCAATGTGATGCTGGGTGGATTGTTTCGCGCCATCACGGCTGTGCCACCCAAGAGCGACACCAACGCAACGGCGAGTGCAACTGCGCGCACACCACGAATAGAAATGTTCTGTCGAATGGGATTCTCCACCAATCGATACGAGAACTCCGAAAGTCCGAGCGTGATGGCAAGACACAACAGTCCGTCCACCACGCTGAGCTCTCGGCCCAATGCTGGTTCCGCAATGATGAGAATTGGCCAATGCCATAGATACGCAGAGTAGGAACGTGAGCCCAACCACTGAAGTGGCCAGTAACGCAACACAGCAAGTGGCGCCCACGATGTAGCCATTCCACCATTAATGGCGAGAACTGTTGCCATGACTGGTACGAGTGCCCATGGACCAGGAAAAGTTGTTTCTTCACTGAATGCAATAACACTGACAACAATTCCGACAATGCCAATCCAACCACCTATTGCAGCGGCAGATTTGGCATTGCGAGATGCTGCAAGCGGAAGCACTGCAAGTAACGCACCCAATGCAAGTTCGAATGCGCGGGTATGTGGCGAGAAAAACGCCCACGGCTGCGATGTTTGCATCAGCATCATGCAGGCCACAAACGACGCGACTGCGACGACTAGCGACAGTATGCCCACACGCACTCTGACTGTGAGGCGTGACCTATTGCTCATTCCAATGCACACCAACGCAATAAGTGCAGGCCACACAACGTAGAACTGCTCCTCCACTGCCAAACTCCAGTAGTGCTGAAGTGGTGATGGTGGAAACGACGACTGCAAATAGTCGGCACCACGATGTGCAAAAAGAAGATTCGAAGCAAATCCGGCGGTAGCGATCATGTCGCTGGTGAGCGACCGTACGCGGATGGGTTCTAGCCAAATGTAAGAGGCACCCAAGGTAAGAACGGCAACCAAAGCTGAGACGGGAAGCAGACGACGAATGCGTCGGGCATAGAAAGAGGCCAGCGAGATAGTCCCCGATGTTGCTCTTTCATTCACCAGCAGCGATGTAATGAGAAAACCAGACAACACAAAGAAGACATCGACGCCTACATAGCCACCATCAAGACCTGGAACGCCAGCGTGAAAGAGAAGTACTGCGGCAACAGCGAGCGCCCTAAGCCCTTCAATGTCTTGTCGCCGTTGCATCCCATCAAGTATTGCGTGCCACTTCCCACTACCTGAGGCACAGATTGGGGCTCTTAGTCACAGCGCAGGCGTTTGGCCTAGTGGCTCCGTGGTCTAAGGTTTCCAACGACCATTTCCACGTCATTCCCAAGGAGTCACAATGGCCCGTCATACCCGTGTGCTTGCAGCAGTTGCAGCACTTTCACTCGTTATCACCGCTTGCGGTGGAGACGACTCATCATCAGACACAACCGTCGCTTCCGGCGGTGAACTTGAACTCGTCAAAGAGGGTTCACTCACCGTTTGTTCAGACGCACCATATGAACCATTCGAGTTCCAAGACGAGAACGGTGAATGGACCGGCTTCGACATGGATGTTGTCCGCGCGATTGCTGAAGACAATGGTCTTGAGCTTGAAGTAAGCGTTCAACCATTCGACGGAATCTGGCTCGCACCTGCTGCAGGCAAGTGCGACATGGTGGCATCATCAATGACCATCACAGCAGAGCGCGAAGAAGCAGCAGACTTCACAAAGAGCTACTTCGACGCATTCCAGTCGTTGCTTGTTCGCAAGGACGATGCAGCTACCTTCAACTCACTTGATGCATTGGCAGGAAAGACCATTGCTGTGCAGACCGGAACAACCGGCGAAGCATTCGCAAATGCAAACAAGCCAGAGGGTGCAACCATTCAGTCATTCGACGAAGCATCGGCCATGTTCCTTGCTCTTGAGTCAGGTCAAGTAGACGCAGTTCTGCAGGATTACCTCATCAACAAGGAGCGCGCAGACAAGCAAGGAACATCAGCTGTTTCTGTGAAGTTCGAAGACACACCAGAGCAGTACGGCTTTGCTGTAAAGACTGGTGACTCTGCACTCCTCGACATCTTGAACAAGGGCATTGATGCTCTCAAGGAGTCCGGCGAGTACAAGACCATCTACGACAAGTACTTCATCGGCTAATTAGCCGACACTGAACTAACAGAAAACGAGGGGGCCATGGCAATCAGCAAGCGCAAGCGTGCGATGTACACACGGTATGCCGTGTATGCACTCAGCATCGCTGCATTGCTGGCCGTGGCCCTTCTCGTTGACTGGAGCAAACTTTCCAATGCAATGTTTCGATGGAACCTTGTAAAGGAACAATTCCCCGACATCCTCACCAAAGCCGCGAAGAACACAGTCATCTTCACCATTCTTGGCTTCGCCGGCGGGCTCTCATTCGGACTCATCTTTGCGCTGATGCGCCTCAGCACGATTCGTCCGTACAGATGGTTAGCCGCCATCTACATTGAAATTTTCCGAGGCATTCCCCTCGTTGTCACTCTTCTCATTCTTGGTTTTGGCATTCCCATCGCTACGGGCTGGCAATGGCCAAACGCATACATGCAAGGTGCGGTTCCGCTTGCCTTAGTTGCCGCTGCATACATGGCTGAAACAATTCGCGCCGGCATTGAAGCCGTGCCCAAAGGCCAAATGGAAGCTGCGCGATCACTGGGTATGTCGTACCCGCGCGCAATGGCCACCATCATCATTCCGCAAGCACTACGCATCATCATTCCGCCATTAACGAATGAATTCGTTCTGCTCATTAAAGACACCTCGCTCATTTCAGTCCTTGGCGTTACTGCCGCAACAAAAGACTTGGCGCGCTTTGGCCGTGACGGCGTTAACTCAACGGCCAATGCAACACCACTTATGGTGGCGGGTCTTGTGTACTTAGCAATGACTCTTCCTCTCACACAATTAGTGGCATGGATGGAACGTCGCGCAAAGGCGGCAGGTAAATGAGTCAAGAACCAATCTTCATTGACGATTACGTCGTCAGCATTTCTGACCTCAACAAGTCGTTCGGCACTAACCACGTTCTTCGTGGAATCGACCTTGAAGTACAACGTGGTGAAGTGGTGTGCATTATTGGCCCATCCGGATCCGGCAAGAGCACGTTGTTGCGCTGTGTGAACATGCTGGAAAAGCCAAGCAGCGGTCAGATTGTTGTTCTTGGTCGCGAACTCACACATATTGATTGCGACATCGACGAAGCCCGTTCGAAAATTGGCATGGTCTTCCAACAGTTCAATCTGTTCCCCCACATGACTGCGCTACAGAATGTCTGTGTTGCCCAACGCAAAGTGCTGAAGCGCAGTGCCGCGGAAGCCGAACAAACTGCTCGTGCGTTGTTGCAACGAGTTGGCCTTGGTGAAAAAGCCGATGCATACCCCGGCCAACTCTCTGGTGGACAACAACAGCGTGTTGCTATTGCGCGTGCGCTGGCCATGAACCCCGACGTCATGCTGTTCGACGAAGCCACCAGCGCACTAGACCCAGAACTTGTGGGCGAAGTACTGCAAGTTATGCGCTCGCTTGCCGATGAAGGAATGACCATGTTGGTGGTCACCCACGAAATGAGCTTCGCCTCGAACGTTGCATCGCGTGTTGTTTTCATGGACGGTGGCGTCATTGTGGAACAAGGACCGCCTTCACAGGTCATTTCTTCGCCTCGCGAAGAACGCACCCGCACGTTCCTTGCGAACGTGCTGAACCACTGAACACCCTCCGCCTAAGGTGCGTCGCATGAGCGACCAACGAGACCGTATTCAGGCACTTCTTACTCTGGCGCAGCACCCCAATACGCCCCAGGCCGAGGCAGAAACTGCGCTTGCTCTTGCGTCAAAACTTATGCAAAAGCACGGCTTGTCAGAAAGCGACATTGCCGACTCTGCCCCCGCAGAAGACACAGAAGTTGTCATTCGTACATTCCTCATTGGTGGTCCGTACCGCGTGCGGCGCAAAGACCTGTTGTGGCACATTGCGCGCTTGCATTCATGTGTGGGCTACCGCGCATTCGACGACGATGACGACAACTGCGTCATCGTTCTCTACGGACGCGACAGCGACATCACTGCTGCGTACACGCTGTTCTGCGCAGCAGACTTACTTGGCGCTCGTGTGTTGCCACGCGGAGACCGCTCGTGGCGCACTGCGTGGTGGAATGGTTTCACGCAAGGAATTGTGGAAGCACTCAACACATCACGTAAAGAATTCATCAGCGAAACACCGGGTTCAGGTCTGGTACTTGCAAGTCGTATGGATCGCGCTACACGCGAAATGCGCGCCACCGCTCCTCCGTTATCAGGAAGTCGCTCCTACACCGACACATCGTCTGGTGCGTACGCAAATGGTCGCGCTGCCGGACAAGGGTTCTCCACCGGCGGTCGTTCATTCACCAGCGGAGTCCGCGGCGAATTATGACCCTCAGCATTCACGAACTTGTAGCGAAAACAGAAATTGTCGCCACACAGTTTTCCCGGTGCTCACGAGAACAGGCGCTCACGTATGCATGCGAATGTGTCGCCGACGAAGTTGTGGGCGCACGCGTTATGGATGCCCACGAACTTGATGACTGGTTGCAATCCGTCTGCCACCGCGA
>CAIVDG010000307.1 GCA_903904615.1 uncultured Acidimicrobiaceae bacterium
ACATCTCGTCGCGATTTGTCCCGCAATGAAAACTTCGAACAAATTTCTCCCGAAGTAGGAGAACTTGACGAAGCAGCGCTTGATGAAGCGATGCAGAACAGCCCCGATGAAACACTTGGCCTGCTGGCAGATCTCACGGGTGCCACCGACCCGAAGTTGCGAGAACTAGCCAAGCGACTTGCCGGCAGATTGATGTTGGATCTTGGACAACGTGGTCGAGCGCGCCCGCGGGGCATTGGGAAAATGGTGGAGCAGCCGTATCGCGAGGATGCAGGCGACATCGACATTGACGCAAGCATGGATGCCATTACCGAGTCGCGGCGCGGTGAAGCCATAGACCCAGAACGGTTACGCGTTCGTGGCTGGAAGAAACCAGGGACGGCCTTTTGTTTGCTTCTGGACAGAAGCGGCTCTATGGGTGGGCAACCGTTAGCAACCAATGCTGTGGCGACGGCTGCAATCGCAAGTAGAAACCCAGATGACTACAGCGTCATTGCATTCGGCAAAGACGTTGTGGTGACGAAGAGTCAAGATGTGCCCAAAGCGAGTGAGCGAGTCATCAACGACGTATTGACATTGCGCGGACACGGAACAACAGACCTTGCTGGTGCATTGTTGGCGGCGCGTCAGCAGTTGTCGAGGTCTCGCGCCGGCCGCCGGGTTGTCATCTTGTTGTCAGACTGCCGAGCAACAGTCGAAGGCGACGCCGAGAATGCTGCACACGGAATGGAAGAACTTGTGGTCATTGCGCCCGAAGAGGATCACGATGAAGCAACGGCGTTTGCTGCACGCGTGGGTGCTCGTATTGCGCTCGTTGGCGGGCCGAGTGAAATTCCTGAAGTGTTGGCTCGCGTACTTGAGCCCATTGCTTAAGTTTCGCTAGTACTGACAATTCGGATCGTTTGGTGGAACGACTCCGCGCGGGTTCTGCTCAATTGCCACTTTGGGAACTGTGGTGGTTGTGCTTGTCTGCGTTGGTTTCGCAGTTGTTCCTGAAGACTTGGGAACTGTGGTGGTTGCGGTAAGCGCCGCCAACGTTGTGGTTGTCACTGTGGGTGTGTCTGCAGGAGTTGCGCCGGAGATAGTGGTCTTCAGGCTTGCTTTGCCTTGGAAGACAGCAAGAATCTTTTTTGATGTTGCGCTTTCCAGGTCGGGAACAATGACTGACATGTCGTCAATAACTTGCCCGTTTCCTGGCATGGTGTAACTGCCCATTGTCTCTGTGTTGAAGTTTTTCATCGCTTGGCCAAGTTGCAGAACTGTGAGTGGAGTCAACTTGTCATCAGTGATGATGTTCTTCAGAGCGGCATTCAAGATTCCAGAGGCAACGCGTGGATTGGTCTTTGCTTTATCCAAAGATTTGCGAATGACTCGCTTCATGAAATCTTGTTGTCTACTGATGCGACCCCAGTCGGATGTGCCGTCTCGTGTCCACTTCATTGTCTTTGGATCAAACCATCGGTAGTGGCGTGAGCGCATGTAGGCAAGTGCATGATCACCTTGGAAGGTGTAACACACGCGAGCACGAAGAACTTTGAAGCCAGTCATTTTGTCTTGTGCTTTAAAGGTGAAAGGCACACGTACTCCGCCCACGGCATCAACAATTGCGGCAAATGCACAGAAGTCAATGTTGATGTAGTGATCGATGCTGATACCGAAGTTTTCTTTGATGTTGCGAACAAGACGATTGGGGTTCTTTTTTTCGAAGTTCGCATTGATGCGATTACTTCTGTTTGATCCAGCTTGTTTTACCCACATGTCTCGTGGGAACGAGAGGATTGCTGCTTGGTTATCAATGGGGTTAACACGAACCACCATTAATGAGTCGCTGCGCTCGCCGTATCCGGCTCGATTGCTAAAGCCGCCGTAGAACGGGGAGTCTTTGCTGATGCATGCGTTGTTGTCGGACCCCGTGATGAGAAAGTTCTTGGCGGTCCGGTCACCTTCGGGTAAATCTAAATTGCCATCACCTTCAGCAACGGGGTCAATGCTGACCACCTGACGATTACCTAGTTTCCAATTCGCGTACACCAGTCCACTGCCCGCAAGTACCGTGACAACGGCCAACACAATGTTGAACAATAGAAATGCACGCTGCTTGCCTGAATGGCCATGGCGTGACGGAGTGGTGGACATGCGAGTTATACCGTAGTTGCGCGACAGTGTTCCCGAAGGTCGCCGCGGTGTGTGAACTATTCCGCTACAGGTTCCAGAACGACGGAAACGGTGATTTCCGTAGTGTTTTCATCTGCATTGGCAGTCCATGTGGTGACAGATCCGGCATCGGCGATGTCGGGCCAAGCGTGTTCCAGAACTGTGATGTGTGCAGGGCTGGCTGTGATGGTGACCGACTGAACTGTTGCCTTTTGGCTGACCTTGGCTTCAGTCTTGGCACGGCGAATTTCACTCAGCACATGACAGACAGTGGCGGCAAACGACTCACCGTGAATGGTCCAACCACTTTCGCGCACAAGGTCGCTAAAGGTTGGCCACGTCGCACTGTGCACCGAACCTTCTTGCCACCAACGCCAGGCCTCTTCAGATGCGAACGGAAGAATTGGTGCAAAGAGACGATGCAATGCGGACAAGGCTCGGCGAAGTGCAATGCGGGCAGAGAGTGCACCTTCTTCACTATGTGTTGCATAGGCGCGAGTCTTCACCAGTTCGACGTA
>CAIVDG010000308.1 GCA_903904615.1 uncultured Acidimicrobiaceae bacterium
GCAGAAGAAGCCGGATTTTCCACAGTGTGGAACTTGGATCATTTCTCTGGCGCCATGTTCAACAGTGATTCCATGATGGAGTGTTTCACCAGTCTCACTGCGTGGGCCACGGTGACATCACGCATCAAAGTGGGCACGTTGGTCACCAACATCAATAATCGTCACCCAGGTTTGCTGGCCAACATTGTCAGTTCGCTGCAGGACATTTCTGGTGGGCGACTCATGTTGGGCGTAGGTGCGGGCACATCGCCCAATAGTCCGTATGGTGCTGAGCAACGTGCATTGAACATGGAAGTTCTCACGCCAATGTCTGCTCGCCATCAGAAACTCATGGAGAACATCAACACGATGAAATCCATTTGGGCTCATGATCGAGATGCATCGTTTGAAGGATTTCCTCGCCCGGCATCAGTTCCGCCCATCATAGCTGGTGTGAACAGTGTGGGCTTGGCCACGGTTGCCGGTCTGCATCTCGACGGAATGAACACCCGCTTTAATCATCCCGATCGTGCATCACTGATTCGCGCAGCGCTAATGGCACGCGGAGATACACCAGGCTTCGACGTGTCGGTGTGGTCACCGTTCGTACCGGAATATGCAGACCCGAATCACCCGTTCCATCAAGAACTCGTTGCCGACGGCGTCACGCGATTGATCATGTTTGATCTTGGTGCTCCACATATTGAGACCATTGAGAAGACGGCGCGCTACTTAGCCTGAACAAATATTGGTTCGCCTGCAGCGATCCTCCATCGAATGGCTTTCGACAAAATGAAAATCATCATGGGAATGGTGAAGTAGTTGATCACCGACATGATGATGTCGTTCAGCATCCAGCCGTAGATCATCCATGAGGCTGACGACATGATGGTCATGATCCAACTGACGACAGAGATTCCGTGAAGGTTTTCAGTTTTCACCACGTGTACGACTTGCGGCATAAGCGACGTCACGCTGACGGTGGTTGCCATCCAGCCCACCACTGATGGGGAAACGGGAACAGCAATCAACAAGAGGGCTGCGAGTGCCGATGCGAACTTCATCATGAGCGCCGGTGACATGCTGCCGTGTTTATACAAGACACTGATGATGATGAGTTGCGCTGCGATGAAGGACCCATTTGAAAACCAGATGGCTTCGCGTCCCATAGAGACACCGTAGGTAAACCACATGGCCGAGCCCACCAGACCATGGGCCACGCTGAATGGCGAAATGCCATGTGACGTGTCGTGTCTGACCATGCGCCACACTTGTGGCCAAATGAAAATGAGGCTGGTGAAGGTGCACCAGACACCCATGACTGCGTTCATTACTTAACGACGATGTTCACTGTTCGGCCCCGTACCACGATGGTCTTGACGGGAGTCTTGCCTTCGAGTGCCAACACAACGTTGTCGAGCGCCATGGCCGCTGCAATATGGGCATCATCGTCGGCATCGGGAGCAATAGAGATGCGACCGCGAACTTTTCCGTTCACTTGAACAGGAACTTCGATGGCGTCTTCTTTCAGCAGCGCGGGATCTGCTTGAGGGAATGGCACATAGGTCACTGTGGTGGTATGACCGAGGCGGTTCCACAGTTCTTCGGCAAGGTGTGGGCACAGCGGAGACAACATTTGCACCAGCGGTTCCACTAAGGCGCGTGGAGATGTTCCGACAGCGGTGGTGTGTTGTGTGAGTGCATTGTTGAACTCAATGAGTTTGGCAATCACTGTGTTGAAACGAAGACCATCCATGTCGGCCTCAACACCAGCAATGGTGCGATGCAGGTGTCGTAACAGTTCTTCAGGTGGTGCTTCATTGGTGACAACAAGCTCACCCGTGTCTTCACTGACAACGTTGCGCCACAGGCGTTGAAGGAAACGTTGCATGCCCACAACATCTCGCGTATTCCATGGACGGCTTGCATCAAGAGGCCCCATTGCCATCTCGTACAAACGGAAAGTGTCGGCCCCGAACTCTTCGTACATTTCATCGGGCGTGACGATGTTCTTCAGGCTCTTGCCCATTTTTCCGTATTCACGTGACACCGTTTCGCTGTTCCACGAATACGTTCCGTTGTCTTCTACGACCTCAGTGGCAGGAACTGTTTGACCGCGGGCATCGCGATAGGCGTATGCCTGAATGTATCCCTGGTTGAAGAGTCGATGGAATGGTTCTTCGCTGCTTACATGACCGAGGTCGTGTAGAACTTTGTGCCAGAAGCGTGCGTACAGCAAGTGGAGAACTGCGTGTTCAACACCACCCACATACAAGTCGACGCCGCCGGTATGGCCTTCACCTTGTGGGCCCATCCAGTAGCGCTCAACCTCGGGGTCAATGAAAGTGTCGGCGTTGGTGGGGTCGAGATACCGCATCTCGTACCAACACGACCCTGCCCACTGTGGCATTACGTTCACTTCGCGCTTGTACTCGCGTGTTCCGCTGCCAAGATCGAGCGTGACGGTGGTCCATTCCTTTACGCGTGCGAGTGGGGGAATGGGATCGCTGTCGGCATCGTTCGGGTCGAGTGTTGTTGGTTTGAAGTCGGCAAGTTCTGGCAACAACACAGGAAGCGCAGATTGAGGAACAGCGTGAGCGTTGCCATGTTCGTCGTACACAATGGGGAACGGTTCGCCCCAGTAGCGCTGACGAGAGAACAGCCAGTCGCGCAAGCGGTAGGTGGTGGTTGCTTCGCCGTGACGGTTGCTCTGCAACCACACATTCATGCGTGACTTTGCGTCGCTGATGGAGGAAAGCCCATTCAGGCTGAGCGAATCGTTTGCAGAATCGATGTACTCGCCATCTCCCACAAATGCTTCGGGCCATGTTGAGCAGTCGCTGCTTGGTGCGATGTTGCGCTGCTCAAACCATGAAAGCGGCGGCATTTGTGTGGCAACGATGGGCAAGTTGTAGGTGCGGGCAAAGTCGAAGTCGCGCTGGTCGCCACTGGGTACCGCCATGATGGCGCCAGTTCCGTATCCCATGAGCACATAGTCGGCGATGAAAATGGGAACGTCTTTACCGGTGACCGGGTTTGTTGCGTACGCACCTGTGAACACGCCCGTCTTCACTTTGGAATCATCTTGACGTTCGTCATCTGCCTTTGCGGCGGCTTCAGCAACGTATGCAGCAACTGCACCCGCGGCATCGGCTGATGTGACTGCAGAAACGAGTGGGTGTTCTGGCGACAACACCAAGAACGTGGCGCCGAACAAAGTGTCGGGTCGAGTAGTGAATACTTCAATTGCGCCCGCAGAAGAAGTAAACGAGACGCGCGCGCCCTCACTCTTTCCAATCCAGTTGCGCTGCATCAATTTGATGGGCTCTGGCCAGTCCAATCGATCGAGGTCATCGATGAGGCGGTCTGCGTATGCAGTGATGCGCATCATCCATTGACGCATGTTGCGCTTGAACACGGGATAGTTACCAATGTCGCTGCGGCCGTCGGCGGTGACTTCTTCGTTCGCCAAGATTGTTCCGAGACCAGGGCACCAGTTCACGGGCGCATCGGTGAGATATGCCAAACGGTGTGAATCGATGTAGTCGTGCTTTTCTTGGGCGGAGTATTCGGCCCACGCGCGATGGTCGGGTAGTTGATGCGCTCCGGATTCGCATTCTCTGACGAGTTCTTCAATACGGCGTGCACGGTTCTGTGCGGTGTCGTACCACGCGCCATGAACTTGCAAGAAGATCCACTGTGTCCACTTGTAGAACTCTTCGTCGGTGGTGCTGACGCTTCGGCGTGCGTCGTGACCAAGGCCAAGTCGGCGCAGCTGACGACGCATGTTGGCAATGTTCGACTCGGTATTGATGCGCGGATGAATACCGGTGGTGATGGCGTGCTGCTCCGCGGGCAAACCAAAACTGTCGTAGCCCAAGGCGTGAAGAACATTGAAGCCCTTCATGCGTTTGAACCTGGCATACACATCTGTGCCGATGTAGCCAAGCGGGTGGCCGACGTGAAGACCAGCACCAGAGGGGTACGGGAACATGTCGAGAATGAAGGCCTTTGGTTTGCCGGCCAGACGCTCTACATCTTTCAAAGGCCCAGCGGGGTTCGGTGCGTTGTATGTACCTTCGGCGTCCCAAGTGTCTTGCCAGCGTGACTCGATATCTGCTGCAAGGCGTGCCGAATAACGAAAGGGAGGAAAATTTGTCGCTCCAGCGGAGGAGGGCATCGCCGAGTCAGTCATGGTTGTGCCATTCTAGATGCCGTGTCC
>CAIVDG010000309.1 GCA_903904615.1 uncultured Acidimicrobiaceae bacterium
GAAGCACAAGAGGCCCTTGAGTATGGCATTATCGATGATGTGATTTCGTCACGTCAGCTCACGGACCGCTCCGGTCCGATTCGCTGATTCACATCTCGAGGGAGGGCCTTCGTGGCCAAATTTACGGACACTGGTGAGCTGCTGAAGTGCTCTTTCTGTGGCAAGTCCCAGAAACAAGTAAAGAAGCTCATTGCCGGCCCCGGCGTGTACATCTGTGACGAGTGCATCGAACTGTGCAACGAGATCATTGAAGAAGAAGTGGGCGAGCGCTCCGATGTTCGTCTCGATTCACTCCCAACGCCCGTCGAAACACGCGCATTCCTCGACGAGTATGTCGTTGGTCAAGAGCGCGCAAAGAAAGTTCTCTCGGTTGCGGTTTTCCATCATTACCGCCGTTTGCAATATCTGCAGCAGAACACAGGAATTCGTCGCGACGAAGTGGAACTGCAGAAGAGCAACATTCTTATGCTCGGGCCAACTGGCTGCGGAAAAACTCACCTTGCACAAACACTGGCGCGCATGCTGAACGTTCCGTTCGCTGTTGCCGATGCCACTGCTCTTACCGAAGCCGGTTACGTGGGTGAAGACGTTGAGAACATTCTGCTGAAGTTGCTACAGGCAGCGGACTTCGATGTGAAGCGTGCAGAACAAGGCATCGTGTACATCGACGAAATCGACAAGGTTGCGCGTAAAGCAGAAAACCCCAGCATCACTCGTGACGTGTCGGGCGAAGGTGTGCAGCAAGCCCTGTTGAAGATTCTCGAAGGAACCGTTGCTTCTGTTCCGCCACAAGGTGGTCGCAAGCATCCGCACCAAGAATTCATTCAGATCGACACCACCAACGTGTTGTTCATTTGTGGCGGCGCTTTCTCAGGCCTCGAACAAATCATTGAGCAACGTATTGGTCACAAGGGTGTTGGTTTCCACGCCACCGTTGAATCGAAGGCCGATAAGGATCCGGGCGAACTGTTCGCGCAGGTATTGCCAGAAGATCTCTTGAAGTTCGGAATGATTCCAGAGTTCATTGGTCGTTTGCCAATGGTGGGTGCAGTGCATGCTCTCGACAAGCCAGCACTCATGAGCATTCTCACAGAGCCAAAGAACGCACTTGTTAAGCAGTACATCAAGATCTTTGAATTTGATGATGTTGAACTTGAAATCTCTGATGACGCATTGGAAGCAATTGCCAACCTTGCGCTCACTCGCGGAACAGGTGCACGTGGTCTTCGCGCAATTCTTGAAGAGACTCTTCTCGATGTCATGTACGAGGTTCCCGGCCGCACCGACATTGCGAAGGTCATCGTTACCGCCGAGTGCGTAACAGAGAAAGCAATGCCAGAACTTGTTGCGAAGGGTGCAACCCGCACGCCTCGTCAACGTCGCGCTGCATCCTGAGGACCACATGAACTTCGAAGAGGCGCTTGTTTATCTTGATGAGCACGCCTCATACGAAAAGACAGGGCGCATTACCGAACCGTCAACGGACAAAATTCGTGGGTTACTTGAAGTTTTGGGTGACCCACAGAACGACTATCGCGTCATTCATGTGACCGGAACAAACGGAAAAGGTTCTACATCTCAAATCATCACGAAAATTTTGATGGCGCATGGTTTAAAGGTGGGCACCTATTGCAGTCCGCACTTGGAAAGCGTTCGTGAGCGAATACTGGTGAATGGCGAGCCGATTCATGAAGAAGACTTCGCGGAATCTGTGGCTGCCATTGCAAATGCAGAAGGCATTTCAGGATTACGACCAACCTATTTTGAAATC
>CAIVDG010000310.1 GCA_903904615.1 uncultured Acidimicrobiaceae bacterium
CCGTCGTTCGTGATGATGAGCAGTCCAGTGGTGTCACGATCGAGGCGCCCCACAGGAAACACTCGAGGCTCTTCAGGAACTAACCCCAACACCGTGTCACGACCATGTTCATCTGATGCGGTCGTAATGACACCCTCTGGTTTGTTCAACAAGTAATACACAAGACCAGGAAGCACACCAACGGGTGCGCCATCGACGCGTATGTCGTCATGGGCGACATTGACTCGGCGACCCAACACCGCGATGTCTCCGTTCACAGTGACGCGACCATCACTGATGAGCTCTTCACAAATTCTGCGTGAACCAAAACCTACGCGTGCGAGCACTTTCTGAAGGCGTTCGCCCTCTTCCGCAGCGTCACGAGCGCGGTCAGCCATTTGTTCCCACAGCGGTGGCTCCGGAACCGCGCCTCCCGGCGGGGTGTTGCGTGGCATTACTGCGCCTCGGGTTCTTCCGATTGTTCAGCCACTGCAGCAGACGGATCTGCTTCGATGCGCAAAGTTTTTTCGAGCGCTTCAACAAGAGAGGCGTCGGGTACAAACGATGCAATAGGTGGCATATCGGCAAGTGACGCAAGTCCGAGCTTTTCTAAGAACAATTGCGTGGTGCCCCACAGCACAGCTTGTCCCGGACCGTTGTCGCGACCGACGGGCGCGATGTACCCACGACCATGCAAAGTGCGCATGACCGCATCCGGATCAACACCACGGATGGAAGCAATTTGTAGACGAGAGATTGGCTGCTTATACGCGATGATGGCAAGAGTTTCTAAGGCAGCTCCAGACAGACGCGCACGTTGACCATCGAGAATGAAACGCTCTACATACGGCGCAAGGTCTGGATGAGTTTGAAAACGCCATCCACCTGCAACTTTTGCAATCTGGAAACCGTGACCAGCCGCTTCGTATGACTCGGCCAAGCGAACACAGACTTCTTCAATGCTGGCACTGGGGACTTCCACCAACTGCGCAATGAGATCTGTTGGGACTGGTTCTTGTGCGACCAGGAGAATCGCTTCTACTGCACGCACCACTTCTGTTGTTACTTCTACGCTCATGTCAGCCCTCGTACGTGTCGATTTCAAGTGGGCCTGAATGCCCTGGTCCAATTCCTGTCCACTGAACCGTGATGTCACCAAAGCGATCGGCTTGGTCAATCTCAATCCAACCTTGCTTGTACATCTCGAGGAGTGCAAGGAACCGCACGACTACTTCAAGACGCTCTACAAGTCCTTGAGTGATTGCACGGAATGAACTGTTTCCCATGCGTGGCAATTCGTCCATAAGTTCTTCCACTGCTTCGGCAACGGTGAAACGAATTGGCGACACATGGAAAAGATTGACTTCATCACGAGGACGCGGCGTAATGGCGCGAATGAAACCGGTCTGCAGTTTCTCGAGAGTCATTCCTTCCAGCAGGTCTGGCATGACATCTTCGAAGCGCTCGTCGGTTCCCGAGGTTCGGGCATAGACACGGTCGGCATCGTCGACGAATGTGGCGAGAATCTTGGCAACATCCTTGAAGGTCTTGCATTCCAGCAATCGCGCCAAGAGAAGATCACGTTCTTCCCACAGCGCCAGTTCCTCGTCGAGATCGACATTCTCTTTGCCTGGCAGCAGGCGACGCGCCTTCAGTTCGATGAGAGTTGCGGCAATTAGGAGGAACTCAGTGGCAATCTCTAAGTCGAGCTCTTGCATCTTCGAGAGTTCGGTCAAATAAGCATCCACGATGGTGGACAGGCTGATCTCGTGAATATCCACCTCTTCACGCATGATGAGGTGGAGCAGCAGGTCGAAAGGGCCCTCATAGACCGGGGTTGCCACTTCAATTGCCACGGGGTCAATGGTAGTTCTCCACCCCTCGTTAGGTGGCAATTAATCATGACGAAATAGCACTCAGCAAGTAGCGTTTCAGCGTGACTCGTGTCCTTTCTTGCATCCAGCCCACTGGTTCCGTCCACTTAGGAAACCACTTAGGCGCGTTGGTGAACTGGGTGTCGGGCCAGCACGACGGAGATGTGTTTCACGGCATTGTCGATCTCCATGCCCTCACCATCACCGAGACACCCGGAGTTCTGGGACAACAGACCCTCGACTTAGCTGCAATGTTGTTTGCAGTAGGACTCGATCCCAACGTCGCCACCATTTTTGTTCAGAGCCACATTCATGAGCACACAGAGCTTGCGTGGATCATGGAGTGCACCGTCTCCTTCGGTGAACTCAGTCGTATGACTCAGTTCAAAGACAAGTCAGCGAAACGCGAAGGCGATTTCATTTCTGCCGGACTCTTCACGTACCCAGCTTTGCAGGCCGCCGACATCTTGTTGTATGACGCAGATGAAGTACCCGTGGGTGAAGACCAGCGTCAGCACATTGAAATCACACGCGACATTGCCATTCGTTTCAATCACAGGTTTGGCGACACATTCGTTCTACCGAAAGCCACACACCCCAAAGCAGGCGCTCGTGTAATGGATTTGCAGGACCCAACATCGAAGATGTCCAAGTCCGCAGCTACAGACAGCGGGCTTGTCTACCTGCTTGATGACAATGCAACCATTGAGAAGAAGTTCAAACGAGCTGTCACCGATTCTGACGGAGTTGTTTCATACGACCGCGAGAACAAACCCGGTATTAGCAACTTGCTCGACATCTTGTCTGCATGTACAGGCACGCCCGTTGAGACTCTCGCTGGCCAATACTCGCAGTATGGACCATTAAAGAAAGACACGGGCGACGCAGTCATTGCTTTAGTTGATCCCATTCGTGCTCGCTATCACGAACTAATGGCTGACCCTGCAGAGTTGACACGTTTGTTGTCTATTGGAAACCAGCGTGCACATGAGGTGGCTGCGCGAACGCTAGACCGCGCTCACCGCGCCATTGGCCTTCTTCCCCGCATTTAATCGCTAGACGTTGTCGGCCGCACGTAACGCCACAGCGCATGCATCGTTGTTGCTGCCGACAAGAACGGCGACAGTGCGTTCAGACGAAATGTCGCGCAAGAGACTCAAGCCAATTTCCTCGTGATTCAAGTACATGCGAAACGACACAGTTCTGGGACCGACCAATGTGGCCATAATTCGGCCGAACCAGCCAAGTGTTGACTCACACTTGCCAACATCATGAAGAAGTGCCGCCGCACGTTCTTCACGGGTTGCATGTGAACACAGA
>CAIVDG010000311.1 GCA_903904615.1 uncultured Acidimicrobiaceae bacterium
CATTCGCGAAGCCACTGCTAAGAGTCGCGGAAAATTGCGCATTGCGTTGGCGCTTCTTATTGGACTCATGCTTGGTTTGCCTGCAAGTGCACAATGGCAGGACTGGCTCATGTTCCGCCACCGCCAAGCTTTCTCCGACGGTGATCCGCTGTTCAAGGCAAATGTCGGTTTCTATGTTTTTCGTCTTCCGTTTGCTCAGTTCGTTGTGTCGTGGGCATTTGGCGCACTTGTTCTTGTCACCATTGTCGTCACCGCGTTTCATTTCATTAACGGAAGCATTCGTCCTCAAGACCGAGTGCAACGTGTTTCGCCTCAAGCAAAAGTTCATCTGTCCGTCTTGGTCGCAGCCGGCACATTGCTTCGTGCAGCCAACTATTGGTTGTCGAAGTATGAACTCACGTCGTCGCAGCGTGGAGTTGTGCGCGGCGCCTTGTACACAGATGTCAATGCGCAACTACCTGCACTGAACTTGATGATTCTGGTGTCCCTTGCAGTAACCGCATTGTTGTTGTGGAATATTCGTCAGCGCGGATGGCGTCTTCCAGCAATGGCTATTGGCCTGTGGGTCGTAGTAGCACTGGTCGCTGGCACGGTGTATCCCGCTGTCATTCAGCGATTCGTTGTTCAGCCAAACGTCAGTACGCGCGAGATTCCGTATATCCAGCGCAACATTGCTGCCACGAAGAAAGCCATGGGAATTTCAAACGTTGAGCGTGTCGATGCATCGTTCAATGAAATTGGCACAGACGATGTCACTGCAGATGACGCGGCTTTACGCGATGTTCGTCAATTAGACCCTGTGCAAATGAAAGACCGATTCGCACTCGACCAAGGTCTCACATCGTTCTATCGAGTGACTGACTTAGACGTTGACCGCTATGCCGTTGATGGTCGTATACAGCAGGTACTGGTGGCTGCTCGTGAATTGAACCCCGGTGGTATTCCGAACCGCACTTGGGTCTCGCGTCATCTCATCTACACCCACGGTTGTGGTGTTATTGCAGCACCTGCAAGCGTTGCCACAGACGATGGTCGCCCCTCGTACGTAGATCTCAACGTCACGAAGCCACAAATTTATTTTGGTGACGGACTCGACGGGTATGCGGTAGTAAAGACATCGCAACAAGAACAGGCTTGTCCCGACACCAAAAAGTCCGCGTATGCAGCTGAAGGCGGGATTCGCTTCAACAGCATCATTCGCAAGTTGGCATTAGCCGTGAACTTTGGCGAGTTCAACTTGTTCGGTTCAAATCTCATCACCGACAACTCAGAGATTCTGCTTGAGCGCGATGTTCGTAGTCGCGTCAAAAAGATTGCTCCTTTCCTCCACTTCGATGCCGATCCGTATCCCGTTGTTGTCGATGGATCAGTGCAATGGGTTGTTGATGCATTCACCACAACGAATCGTTATCCGTATGCCGAAACAGCAAGCATTTCTCAATTGGGTTCAGATAGTGGTCTGAATCACACGTTCAATTACGTGCGTAACAGCGTGAAAGCTGTTGTCGACGCGTATTCCGGAGAAGTCACGCTGTATGTCATGGATACCAAGGACCCCATCATTCGCATGTGGGCCTCTGCGTTCCCCAAGATGTTCACGAAGAAGTCTGAAGTTCCACCAGCGCTTGCTGCACACTTCCGCTATCCCGAAGACTTGTTCCGCGTACAAACAAACCTGTTCGGCCGCTATCAGTTTGACGACGCAACCTTGTTCTTCAACCGCGATGCTGCATGGAGCGTTGCTCAGGCACCATCTACTGAACCAGAAGGTAGTTCGGCCACCGGCTCAATTACTCCTGGTGTAGACGCGCCCGGAGCTGTCGATTCCATCGACGCAAGCGACTCCAATGTCCAGCGTTTCAGCCCGTACTACAGCATCTTCCATGCGCCAGGAACACAGACCGACATTGGTGAGTTCTCCATGGTGCGACCATTCGTTCCATTCTCTGCAGACGACAGTCGTAAGGAATTGCGCTCGTTGATGGTGGTGTCAAGTGATCCGAAGAATTACGGAAAGATCACCGTGTATGACGTGAAGGCTCCATTGCCACCAGGTCCTGCCACTGTGGCTGCGGAGTTTGAAAGTGAACCCACCATCTCTCAAACAATCACTCCGCTTGACCAGCGTGGTTCACGAGTGATGTACGGAGACTTGCAATTTGTTCCAGTGGGGAGAGGCCTGGTGTACCTGCGACCCATGTTCGTTCTTCCCGACGGCGAAGATTCAAAGCAGATTTTCGTTCGCAAAGTGTTGGGTTCGTACAACGGTAAGTCTGTAATTGGAAACAGCCTGACCGATGTCATTGCACAGTTGTTCCCTGGGTTCTCTATGAACTTAGGAGACCGCGTGGGTGGTGGTTCATCTACTGGTTCAACAAGTACCACGGTGCCAGGCGCGCCAACAACAACAGTTCCGGCTGGCAATACGTTGACTCCGTCTCAGATGTTGCAACAAGCAGAACGGCTGTTTGCGGAAGCAGATGCTGCTCTCGCTAAGTCACCACCAGACTTTGCCACCTATCAAACAAAGACTCAGCAAGCCAGGGCGTTGGTGCAGAAAGCAATCAGCGCGATCAGATAGAGCAGTTATCGAGCGCGCTTGAATAACTGATCTGCAAGGGCTGCAAGGTCTTGACGAAATGTGATTTCGTATCGGGCCTGTTCCGTTGCCAAACGGATTTGTGCTGTCTTTAGCGCGTCCACAACTTCCGTCACGGTTGCATCGTCGGCGCGCTTTGAAAGCTCTTCAATTTCCGTTCCTAGTTCGTGAAGTTGGCGTGATAGTTCAGAACCCATTCCAGAGACACGCGCTTCAAGTGCTGTAATTCGTTCAGCGATGGCATGTGAGATTGCTAGGTCTGCATCGGCGCGAGATTTCTCTTCCGCTATGTGTTCACGAAGGGCGTTCAACTCGTCATGCAGGGCCTGAATGGCCTGTCTGGTCTTTTTCGACGATGAGAACATGGTGGGTGAGTGGTCCAAGCGGTTGGAAGACGGTGGTAACCCTTGTACCGTAATGCTCCTACTACGACGCGGGGTGGAGCAGCCCGGTAGCTCGTCGGGCTCATAACCCGAAGGTCGCAGGTTCAAATCCTGCCCCCGCCACCAAAAGACAAGTCCCGATTCCTTACGGAGTCGGGACTTTTGCTTTACGCGAGGTGTGGTGGGCGCCTATCCCTCGCGGTCGAGCGACACTGCCATGCCAGGAAGCGATACCCAAGGCTGACGGTCAACGCACCACACTTCAACGCCTGGCTTCACAATGGACTTGTCATCGAGAAGACCTGCCTTGATAGCAATAACACCATCGCGCTTCATAAGTTCAGAAATGACTGAAGATCCGCAGGTGGGGCAGAAGCGGCGTTCAACATAAACATCGTCGTTGTTCTCACCACGCTCTTGATACGTGCGAAGTTCGCCGTTGAGGGTGAGTTGAGATTTGTGGGCAATGATGTTCACTGAAAACGCGCTGCCGCTTTGGCGCTGGCAGTGTTCGCAATGGCACACCGCGGTTGCCAACGGGTCTCCCGCAAGTTCGAACGTTACTGATCCGCATAAACAATGTCCTGATGTCATACGGCGACTGTAATCGCAGTGAGGGTCATAAATCACCGTCTAGCCACCATGGCTGAATAAGGAGAATCTGGAGAGAAACTGCGAACATTGTCTAATGAGTATTCGCGGGGCAGCATTTATTGCCGGAATCTATGAACACCCAGGGCGAGACCTTCCGCACCACACCATTTGGGACATTCACGCCGAAGTAGCAATAGGCGCGCTGGCCGATGCCGGGTTGTCTATGTCCGACGTTGACGCGCTGTTCTGTGATGGCACGGCGGGCTTTGGTGTCCTTACTCTGTGCGATCATTTGGGTCTTCGCCCTAGTTTCGTAGACAACACCGAGACGGGTGGTTCTAGCTACTTGGCGCACGTTGGTCACGCAGCTGCCGCAATTGCAGCGGGGAAGTGTTCTGTCGCACTGGTGACTTTGGCAGGAAAGCCGCGCACTGGTTCACCCCCGGTGAAATGGGCAGCAGGTCCCGAAACCGGTTTCGAAACTGTATGGGGCACGGCAAGCGCCGCCCACAGTTATGCGTTGGCTGCGCAACGTCACATGTATGAGTTCGGCACAACTTCTGAGCAACTTGCTGAGATCAAAGTGGCAGCAAGCATTCACGCGCAATACAACCCCAACGCATTTCTACAGAACGTCGTCACGGTTGAAGATGTAGTGAACTCGCCAATGGTCTCAGACCCATTGCATCGACTCGATTGTTGCGTGGTCACCGATGGTGGTGGAGCGTTAGTGATTGTGTCCCCTGAGATTGCAAAGAAGTTGGGAAAGACCAACGCAAAAATTCTTGGGCACGGGGAAGCGGTCAAGCACACAAACAATGGTCGTATCGATCTCACTCATACGGGTGCCGTGTGGTCTGGTCCGCGTGCATTCGCAGAGGCTGGTGTGTCAGTGAACGATGTTGATTACGCATCCATCTACGACAGTTTCACCATCACTGTGCTGCAGACAATTGAAGACCTCGGGTTCTGTGAAAAAGGGAAAGGTGGCGAGTTCGTGCTGGACGGCGGCCTCGTTGCTCCGTTTGGCAAATTGCCATTCAACACAGACGGCGGCGGATTGTGTAACAACCATCCATCAAATCGTGGCGGCATCACCAAAGTGATTGAGGCAGTTCGTCAACTTCGTGGCGAGGCGCATCCGGCCGTACAGGTTCCCGATGTGCAGGTTGCATTGGCGCATGGCACTGGTGGAAGCCTTGGCTCTCGCCATGGTTCTGTCACTCTTCTTCTCGGACAGGAGGACGCATGAGTTCATTACCGAACCCCGCACCAACGGTGACAAGTTCATCGCAAGCGTTCTGGAATGCCACTGCAGAAGGTCGATTCACCTTGCAACGATGTACATCGTGCGATGTTGTGGTGTGGTTTCCGCGGAAACATTGTCCAGATTGTTGGACAGAAACGCTCTCCGTTTTTGATGCATCTGGAAAAGGAACGGTGTACAGCTTCACCATCATCCGCAAGGTTGCAAATGATTACAAGGGCGCCACTCCATTTGTTGTTGCATACGTGGAACTAGAAGAAGGTCCCCGCGTGATGACGAACATTGTTGACTGCGACCCAGAATCTGTCACCGTGGGAATGCCCGTGGAGATGGTGTTTCATGACACCGGAGAAGGAAACGCTCTGTATCGCTTCCGACCTAGTGCGAACTAACGACTGGCCTCAAGCTCATACATAGGAATTCCCGAGTGTGGGGTCCACATTCCGGCACCAATTTGTGTGAAGTGCTGAGACAAATGTTTGCGGTACCACGCTGCACTGCGCTTATACACCTGCATATCGGTGCTACGAACATCAACCACGTTTTCGTAATCCCACTTGGTGGGTAACTCTAGGTACAGCACCCATTTTGTACCAGCGGCCAGGTTCGCAAACGCTGTGATGATTGATTCGTTATCTAGGTATTGCAACACGCTGTGACACACCACAAGATCTGCTTTTCTCGTTGGTATCCACTCGGCAATGTTTCGCAGCTCGTGATTCCATGTGGCGCACGCATGCTCGCTGACATCAATAGATTGCACCGAGACGTGAGGGTGGTGTTCTGTGTACCAGTCACGCCACATTCCCATTCCGGCACCAACATCGAGAACTGTGTGAATGTCCACGCCCCACCATGCGCACATGTTGTGAACAGCCGATGCCAAATAGGCAATTCGCTCTTCGTCATGCGCACCATCTTTTCCGTAGAAGCGCGAATAATAGGTTGCGTCGAAAGTTGGCACGCGCGTAACGCTAGAGCGAAGTTCCCCACGAGACCCAAACGTCGGCTGTAACAGACGTGACAGGTGCGGCATCGGCTGCAGTTTGCCAACGAAGAGGAGTCATAGAGAACAGATCGTGTGCTGCGTCGATCGATAACGAGAGAGAGAAAGTCACTCGCTCGGCTTGTTGAGATTCTTGTGGTGGTTCGCTTCGGCGTCGTTCGCGTTCTTCAATTGATGGATCTTTCTTTGGACGCATTTCATGAAGATGTTGCGGACCTGGTGTAACGGTGACCCATCGACCGCCCGGACGAAGCACGCGCAGGTACTCGCTATGCGAGTGCGGAGCAAAGACGGTGAATACCGCATCACATGATTCATTGAGAATGGGAAGTCGATGTGCGGTGCCAACAATGAACTGAGCATTGGGAATCAACTTGCTGGCCATCTGTACAGCACGTTTTGAAATATCGAGTCCGAATCTGTGAGGAGACTCAAGTTGAGAGAGATACCAGCCTTCACCGCAGCCCACATCAAGGACGGGCCCCATGTGAGAGCCGAGTGCGTTCTGCAAGGCATGAGCAATGGGCTGGTACCACCCCGCATGCAAAAACCGTCGCCGGGCTTGAAGTGATTCAGCTGTGTCGCCCGATGTGGAGGAACTGGGTAGGCGTCCACCAGGAAGCAGATTGAAGTACCCCTCCTTGGCCTGATCAAAGGCGTGTCCAGATGGGCAGATGATGCCGTGGGGGACCCGGTGAAACGCCTGGCCACAATGGGGGCACGCGAGTACTGGTAGGTCATCAGCCTCTTCTGCCATCCCTGCAGTCTCGCATTAGGCTGTCCAAAAGGAGTTGTCATGACGAATGCTGTGTTTACGGCAAAAAACACTGCGCTCGTGGCACTCGGGGCTGTTGATGCCCCTCTTGAAGTCACTTCAGCCTGGATCGACGAGCAATTAGCTGACACCTATGCGGCCTGTGGCGTGCGCCCTGGCCTCTTGGAGAAAGTGGCAGGAATTCACAGCCGTCGATGGTGGCCAGAAGGCACCACTTTTGACCAAGTGGCGGCCGAAGCTGGGCGTGAAGCGTTAAAGAACGCGGGAGTTCAGGCCAGCGACATCGATGTCCTCATCAGTACATCAGTGTGTAAGCACCATCTCGAGCCGTCGATGGCATCGTCCGTGCATCACCAATTAGGTCTCCCCAGTTCGGCAATGAATTTCGATCTTGCAAACGCATGCCTGGGATTCATTAATGCAATTTGGGTTGCGTCACAGTTAATTGATTCCGGACAAGTTCGTTACGTGCTCATTGTCGACGGTGAAGGCAGCCGTTACACGCAAGAAGAAACCATTCGACGCCTACAAGCACCGGGCACTACTGCAGAAGACATTTTTGCTGAGTTCGCTTCTCTTACTCTCGGGTCTGGTGCAGTTGCGGCTGTGTTGGGGCCAGCAGACCAAGGTGGACACCGCATTGTTGGCGGCGTCTCGCGTGCAGCAACCGAACATCACGAGTTGTGTATTGGCACTCTCGAAAGAATGACCACCGATACTCGCGGATTACTTGAAAACGGAATTGCGTTAGCGGCTGAGTGCTTCACGAATGCGGCTCAACATGATCAATGGGTCAACAACATTGACTGGTACATCTTGCATCAGGTCAGCAAAGTTCACACGGAAAGCGTGTGTGCAGAACTCGGCATAGATCTTGCAAAAGTTCCTGTTTCATATCC
>CAIVDG010000312.1 GCA_903904615.1 uncultured Acidimicrobiaceae bacterium
CTCATGAACGCCAGCCGCGAGCAAGTGGGTGGAGAGCTCACGAAACTTGAAGATCGTCTCGAGCGCGATGAGTTCAATCACCGCATTGAACAATTCAAGCAAGAAGTAGAAGCTGAAATTCGTCGCCGACTTGTTGCCGATCGCGGTGCAGAAGCAATGGCAAAAACATTGCGCAAGCCGCTTCCTGAAGACGTTGAATTCATGCACGCCAGCCGTGATGAAATGCAGAACTTGAAGAAGGCATTGCAGCCTCTCACTCGCAAGCTTGCAGCAAAGTTGGCTCGTAAACGTCGTCACGGTCGCAAAGGTCCGCTCGACTTCCGTAACACGGTTCGCCACAGTTTGGCCTACGGCGGTGTGCCTGCCGAGCCGAAGTTCAAGTACCCGCGTCCGTCAAAACCAGAACTCATTGTGGTTGCCGACATTTCTGGTTCTGTTGCAGCGTTTGCGCGTTTCACACTCATGTTGGTCTACGCACTGTCAAACCAATTCTCTAAGGTTCGTGCTTTCGTCTTCATCGACGGCATCGATGAAGTCACAGATTTCTTCAAAAAAACTGAAGATGTATCCGAGGCAATTCAGCGCATCAACACCGAGGCAGACGTTATTTGGGTAGACGGACACTCCGACTACGGCCACGCGTTTGAAGTGTTCTGGGAGAAGTGGGGCAAAGAAATCAACCCCAAGTCCAGTGTCATTTTGTTGGGCGATGCCCGCAACAACTATCACGCATCTCAAGCCTGGGTCGTGAAAGAAATGAAGCAAAAGGCTCGCAAAGTGTTCTGGTTGAATCCTGAGCCGCGTTCCTACTGGAACACGGGCGACTCAATTGTCGGAGAATACGGAACACATACCGACGGCGTGTTTGAGTGTCGCAACCTGCGTCAACTTGAAGCCTTCGTCGAGAAGTTGGCATAACCCGCTGTGTCGCAGACACGTCTTGTTCTTGTTCGTCACGGTGAATCTCGCGCAACCGTTGAGCGATTCTTGGGCGGTCCTCGTTCCTGCACAGGTCTCACCGACTTCGGCCGCCAGCAAGCGCATGCGTTGCGCGAACGTCTGTTAACGGGACACGACGTAACAGCAACAGCTATCTACGCCAGCAATTTTCCTCGTGCCATTGAAACGGCAAGCATTGTTGCGCCTGCCTTAGGATCACTGTCGGTCACGGTCGACTCCGGTTGGGGCGAACACGACCCAGGCCCCGACTGCGACGGAATGTCCTATGCCGAATTCATTGAACGTTTCGGCACTCCCAAGTGGGATGACCTGCACGCCAACGTTTTCCCTGGTGGTGAAACGGTGGGTCAGTTTCAAGATCGCGTTATAGAGACTCTTCAGCGAACCGTACGTAAGAACGAGGGTGGAACCGTGTTGGTGTCATGTCACGGTGGTGTCATTGACTCGGTGCTGCGCCACACATTGCACATGCATCCGGTGGGCAAGTTTGAGTTGTCCACCATCAATACGTCGCTGACTGAGTTGTTGCACATTCAGGGCTCGAAGTGGCGGCTTGTTCGCTACAACGATGCGGCACACCTCAACGGTTTATCTCAGCCTTCTCCTCGGGAGAACTAGTGGCTATTGGTCCGATCGTCATTGTGGGCGGCGGAACTGCGGGCAGCACTGTTGCGCTTCACCTCGCTTCTCGCACTGCACGACCAATTGTGGTGTGTGAGCCTGGCGCACTGTCACCGCACGACGAACACGCTGGTTTTTTTGACGTCATTGCAGACGATGCGTTGGTGTCGCATCGTACGGTGGCACTCACGTCACAGACATCGGCCCAGTACGTCCAGGCGTCGGCA
>CAIVDG010000313.1 GCA_903904615.1 uncultured Acidimicrobiaceae bacterium
GGGAAGTATTGAGTGAACTCGCGATACGAGGAAAACGATGGTGTTCCGTCATCGAATACTGCGCGGGTGCGTACTCCGGTTGTGCCGGCATCGAGAGCAAGAACAACGGTCATGGCGGCTCCTATGAAGTGCGTGCGATGAGAGAGATGAGCTGTTGTTGAATTCCGGGCTGTGATGCCAAGACCTGCGCGGGTGTGACGTTGCTACCGGCGTAGTTCGTCACTAGGGCACCTGCTTCAGTGGCTATCACTTGGCCCGCAATGAGATCCCATGAATGAAGGTGCTCTTCGAAATAGGCGTCGTATCGCCCGCACGCAACGAAACACAAATCGATTGCTGCTGCGCCGAATCGGCGGATGTCGCGGATGTGCGTGATCATTTGTGCGACACGTGCAGCGTGAGCGCCACGCTCGTGTACTCGATAACTAAAACCGGTGCACACTAAAGCGTCGGAGAGATCATTGTTTTGGCGAACACCAATGGGAGTTCCGTTCAGCCATGCACCTTCACCGCGGATACCCGTGAACATCTCGCCAAGCGCTGGTGCATACACCACCCCCACAAGTGGACCATGTTCGTCAACTGCGCCGATAGACACCGCCCACATGGGGATGTCGAAGAAGAAGTTTGATGTTCCGTCAATGGGGTCGATATGCCACGTGATTCCAGACGTACCCGTGGAGTTGGCGCCTTCTTCTCCGATGATGGCGTCGTGCGGACGAAGTCTCGCGAATCCACGAGTGATCATTTCTTCGCTGGCTTTGTCGTATTGCGTGACCATGTCGGTGGGGGATGACTTTGTTGTGGCAGAAAGATCGCCGCTCTTGCGTCCTCGCAGAGCCATGTCGCCAGCTTCTCTCGCCAGTTGTTCTGCAATTGCGAGTAGTTCCTGGCCGGTTGTCATCGTGGTGCCCGGTCGGCTAGCTCGCGCCATTCACCCAGTGCACGCAATACCAATACCGAAACAATCGCGGTACCGCCAGCGCTTAAGACGGAACCAATAAAGATTCCGAGTCCGAGGGGAACGCCGCAATCTCCGTCGCATTGCACATCGACGAGCGAGTATCCAATGAGCGCACCTGCAAGACCTCCGATGAGAATTGCAACGAAGGCCATGACGCGGGCGGCAGTCGACGGAAGAGCAGAGAGTGAATCGGCGGGATCTGGCACGCTCCCATCGTAGGCGTGGACACAGCGACCTGAACTAGCGTCCCTCAGTGATGGCCCCGAATCGTTCAATTCTGCACATTGACATGAACGCGTTCTATGTATCGGTGGAACTGAGACGGCGTCCAGAACTGCGCGGGCTTCCCGTGGTTGTGGGCGGTACGGGTGGTCGGGGAGTGGTGTCGGCCGCGTCGTATGAAGCCAGGCAATTTGGTGTGCATTCCGCATTGTCGTCGGCAGTGGCCAAGCGGTTGTGTCCCGATGCGGTTTTCATTCATCCCGACATGGAGCACTACATCGATGTCAGTCGACAACTTCGCGTGTTGTTTGAGGAATTCACGCCGTTGGTGGAACAAATCTCTGTTGATGAAGCGTTCTTAGATGTAACAGGTGCTGGGGCATTGATTGGAGATGCACATGAAGTTGCGCGACAGTTACGTCAACGCGTCATTGATCACATGCAGTTGCCTTGCACGGTAGGTATTGCACCAAACAAGTTCATTTCAAAAATGGCGTCAGAGCACGCCAAGCCACGTGCATCACAAAAGGGAATCGATCCTGGTTTTGGAATCTTCGAAGTGCGTCCTGGCGAAGAACTCGCGTTTCTTCATCCGCTACCCGTGCAGAGCCTGTGGGGTGTTGGTCCCAAAACCTTGGCACGGCTCGACACATTGGGTATTCACACCATCGGCGACTTGGCAGCACTCAGCGTTGACGTGTTGTGTTCAGCGGTGGGGGATTCGCACGGACGGCACCTGTATGCATTGTCGCAGGGCATAGATGAACGAACAGTTGAGCCAGAACGAAATGCAAAATCCATTGGACATGAAGAGACCTTCTCGCGGGACATCTCTGACTATGACGATCTGCGACATCATCTGGTCCGCCTATGTGATGCAGTTGCGAAGCGCACGCGTGACGCAGGCGTGGCGGCGGGCACTGTCATGTTGAAAGTGAAGTTCTCGTCGTTCGACACCATCACCCGGTCAACAACGCCGTCGGTTCCGCTCACCACGGGCCCATCCATGGTTGCCGCCTTGGAACCTCTTCTCACCGCTGTCGATATCTCGCAAGGTGTTCGCTTGTTGGGTGTCCACGCACAAAAACTGTCGGAGGAGCGTGCTGGGGCGCTCACTTTGTTTGATCTGTCCACCGAAGGCGAGGCCAGCCTGGCCGACATTGAAGAGCAGTGGGTGCCAGCAAGTCGGGCAATTGACTCCATTGTGGAGAAATTCGGCGAAGGCGTGATTGGGCCTGCGAGTTCCCTCGATTCGCATCGGCCAGGCACGAATCGATTTGGGGTCCCCGATGACCCATCCAACGAATCCTGAGAATATTCCCCGTTCAGGAAGAAAAACATGACCATCTGAATTGTGTTCCGTTGCGCGGGGTGCGAAAATCAGACCGTGCCATTGTCAGATGATGAACAACGAATTCTGAGAGAAATCGAAGACCAACTCAGTGCCGACGAGAAATTTGCATCCGCAGTCTCGTCGTCGGGCTTGTATCGGCACTCCGCCCGACGTGTGTCGTGGTCGCTTGTCGGAATGTTGGTGTGTCTCGTCGCCGTAGTACTCACACTGCAAGTTCATTACCTCGTTGCATTCGTCGCCTTTGTCGGAATGCTTGGCTGTGCACTGAACATCGAACGACAACTGCGCCTTATTGGTCGTGCCGGAGTTCAAGATCTTGCTCAGAAAATGCCGAAGCCGCGGGTGCGGTTTCCTCGCGACTAAATATGTCTGCATCGGGCGCACGCGCACTTCTTCGCCCGAACATCGTGGGGTCCGTCCTAGCTAGGCCCTCTTTGTGGCCCACGGCTCTGCGTCAGATTGTCCGGCTTGCTCCCCAGGGTTGGTGGAAACAACGGCCGTTTCTCCCTGTACCGCGTGCCGATTATCTCGAGTTTCGCCTTGTCACCCAGTACGGCGGCGAACACGGTGTCGCTCGTGGCGACATTCGGGCCGTCGATGTGGTGGACTATCTCCAATGGTGCAAAGACTGGGATGCAGGAAAATGAGCAGGCGCGTGTCTCTCGTTGTGTCATTCCGCAGGACACGGGTCAGATAACCATGAGGAGCGCGCTCGTACTCAATGCCACGTACGAACCGCTCAGTGTTGTGTCCGCTCGGCGCGCTATTTGTTTGGTGCTGCTCGACAAAGCAGACATTGTCGCCGACGATGGCACTCAAATTCACTCAGAACGCATGTCTATGTCGTCGCCCATCGTTATTCGTTTGCGCTATGTGGTGAAGGTTCCGTATCACCGCAACACGGCTATGTCTCGTCGCGCAGTTTTTGCTCGCGATAATCACAAGTGTGGTTACTGCGGAAATCATGCAGACAGCATCGACCATGTGTTGCCGCGCTCACGTGGTGGAAAGAATGTCTGGGAGAACGTCATCGCGGCCTGCCGTGCATGCAATCTGCGCAAGCGCGATCGCACCCCCGAAGAAGCGGGTATGAAATTGTCTTCAGTTCCGCGTGCTCCACGTGAAATGTCGTGGATTGTGTACGCGGTTCCGCGGGTTCCAGACGAATGGAAGCCATACTTGGCTGAAGCCAGCTAAACCGACAAGAGTGTCGTTATGACTTCTGCGGATGGCACATGGAAACGCCACGATTGGCAAGGAACTGCCGCAGATTTCCATTCGCTCGAACCATCGTCTGAGCGCGGATTGTGGTGGTGCAATGTTGACGCTCCGGCCCTCATTGTTGGTTCGTCCCAAAGCGTTGACGTTGTTCGCTCAGTGTGCGCAGCTGAAAACGGAATCGATGTTGTGCGGCGACGAAGTGGGGGAGGAATTGTGTATGTGCATCCCTCCGATTCTGTGTGGATAGACATCACCATTCCTCGCGAAGATCCGCTGTGGGTGGACGATGTCAGTTCATCCATGTTGTGGCTTGGTGGCGTCTTTGTTGACGCGTTGTCGCCATGGCTCACGACATCGGTCTATACAGATGCATTTTCGGCAGGTGAGTTTGGTCGCGAGATCTGCTTCGTTAGCCATTCACCCGGTGAAGTATTTGCTGGCGATGCAAAGGTCGTTGGCATTAGCCAACGACGCACTCGAGATGGTGCTCGGTTTCAGTGCGTGTTGTATCGCCAATGGAATCCGAGTGAGTGGACACCATGCGTAGACGCACGTGCTGCGGCAGACGCCGCTAGTTCTTTGCGAGTTGCCACAGTTACTGCGACGGCGGACCAGATTGTGACCGCTGTGCACAACGCCCTTCCGCTGTAAGTCAGCACCATCTCTCGTAGCCGTTTTTCCCGCTCTTCATTTGTGCTGTCCTCACACGCCTTGTTGTGGGGTCGGAGGGAGGCTGTGGGTGCCAGTGGGGGGACTGGTGGAGAAAAGTGGGGAGTAATGGTTGACATAGGGGGAAAGTGGGGAATAGAGTAACCAGCGAGGTGGAGGCGGAGAACTCCCCCCGGGAGGCAGAGACGTGTTCGTAGGAGTGCATGAGCGACAGCTCGACCCAAAGGGTCGACTTGCGCTGCCTGCTGCATTCCGTCCACGTCTAGAACCACGCTGTTACCTGTCCTTTGGTCGCGATAAGTGCATCGACGTGATGACAGCGGAAGCCTTTGAGAATGAGGCCGCAGACATCTTGGAAAAGGTTCGTCGCGGTGAATTGGGCCGCAGTGAGTCACGCGCCCTTGCAGTGAGCACTGTGGAAGCAACCATCGATGCGCAGGGTCGCATCACCATCGATGAGAAGTTGCGTGAGTACGCAGGAATTTTGTTGGGTGCAAAAGTCACCGTTGCTGGTTCGTTTGACCGAGTCGAAATTTGGGAGCCAGAGCGTCACGAACGCAACATCGGAGCTGGTACCGAAATGATCGCTGGAGCGGGCGCGTGATTGCCGATGCTTCGAATGTCCTATCAACACTCTGGAGGTCCACGACCTCTGGCAGTCTCCCGGATGGCACGGTGGTTAGCTCCAACTCCGCCCGCTGCCATCGCGCACGTACCGGGGATAAATCCGGACGGCATTCGCTGTCCGGGGGGCTGCCAGAGGCCGAGGGCGTGGCTCGCATGAGCAACACCTTCATTCACGAGCCAGTGATGCTGAACGAAATCTTGTCGGTCTTTGCCGACATGAATGACGGCGTCTATCTCGATGCAACATTGGGCGGTGCAGGCCATGCGAGCGCACTTCTCGCTGCGCACCCAGGCCTGTCGTTGTTGGGAATCGACCACGACGACGTTGCTCTATCTGCAGCTTCTTCAGTTCTGACCGACGCTGGTCTTGGTGGACGCGCAACCCTCCGGCGCGCCCGCTTCGATTCGGTATCACGCGTCGTGGCCGAAGAGGGAATCGGTTCGTTGGCCGGTGCTCTCTTCGACCTCGGCGTGTCGTCTCCCCAGTTCGATGTTGCAGAACGGGGCTTCTCGTACCGCTTTGATGCGCCGCTTGACATGCGGATGGATCGTTCGCAAGCCGTGAGCGCCGACACTGTGGTGAACGAGTACGACCAACAGGCGCTCGCTGAAATGTTGCGCCGAAATGCAGACGAAAAATTCGCAGGCCGCATTGCGCGCGCCATCGTTGCGGCGCGTCCCATCCGTTCCACCACTCAATTGTCAGAAGTAGTTGTGTCGGCTATTCCTGCACCCGCACGTCGACGTGGGGGGCATCCGGCAAAACGCACTTTCCAAGCAGTTCGCATCGAAGTTAATGCTGAACTCGACATTCTCCCTGGCGCGCTTCGCGACACCATTGCACTTCTTGCTCCTGGCGCATGCCTTGCTGTGCTGTCGTATCACTCGGGTGAAGATCGCATCGTCAAGTCGGTGATGCGAGACGCAGAAACAGGTAATTGCACCTGTCCGTCGAATCTTCCTTGTGGTTGCGGTGCGGTGCGCACCGTGGAGCGTGTGCGTGTGTCGCGCGAAGCAAGCCGCGATGAGCAAGTTCGCAATCCGCGAAGCACTTCCGCTCGTCTTCGCGTTGTACGCAAACTGAATGTTTCGAAGGTGGCCCAGTAGTTATGGCTGTGGCGTTTCGTCTTCCGTCCGTCCTTGCGCCACGTGAATCTGGCGCACGTACACCACTTTCTGTTGTTCCACAGTCTGAACGACGTTACGTGCGGGTCTTTACTACCGTTGCTCTCATCGTTGTAGCAATGGGTCTCGTGGTTGCGCTACGTGCTCACATGGCGAATCAGCAAATGAAGATTGACTCCTTGAATTACGACATCTCGCGTGCACGCTTACATTTCGACACTTTGCGCGCCGAACGTGCAGCGCTCCAGTCGCCGGAGAAGCTCATTGCGAACGCTCGAGCAATGGGAATGGTGCCAAGTGTGTCAACGCGCATCATCGACATTCCGGCCGCAGTAGCTGCTGAAGTAGCTGCAACTGTTGGAAAAGTTGACTCCGATGTTGCGTCGGCTCAAGAGTCTCAACTTGACGAGTTCGGTCGTCTCAAAGTAGCCGTTGTCGGTGCGCCGTGAGCGAGTCTCGCCGCGGTACGCGCTCGCACGGTTCGTCGTCGCGTAGTTCGTCGCGTTCGCAATCAACATCTCGTTCTCAGTCATCGTCGCGTTCGCAATCATCGTCACGTTCTCAGCAACAGCAGTCATCCTCTCGCTCATCGTCGCGATCACAGTCATCGTCCAGTCGTGGCGAAGCATCGCGTTCGTCATCACGTACGCGTTCAGCAACAGAGACCCGTCCACCAGCGTCGCAACCACGCCAACGTTCAACATCCACCAGTCGCCCACGGCCTCAGGCGCCATCACCATTTGAATCGGTCATGAGGGGGTTCTTTGCTGCGTGTGCGCATGAAGTGAAGATGGCCTTTAACGGAGATGTTCCACCAGAACACAAGGCCAGCAGAATCTCTTCATCACAGGCCCATAAGTTGGTGAAGAAGCGTCTTCGCTTCTCGATTGCGTTCTTTGCGGTCTTCTTGGCGGTTATCGCTGGTCGAGTAGTGCTTCTGCAAACGGTATGGCGCGATGGGTACTTTGAGGCAAGTGTCGATCAACGCACGCGTGTCAACATTATTCGCGCAACACGTGGTGTCATCTTTGACCGCAATGGCAATGAACTCGCGTTGTCTGTGCCAAGCACCACGGTGTACGCCGATCCTCGTGATATCTCTGATCCCATCGGAACAGCTCGCTCGCTCGCAGCAGTGCTGGGCTACATGCCGGATCAAGAAGCAAAACTCGCGGAGAAGTTGGCTCAGCCAGGTTCCAAATTTCATTACGTTGCGCGCGAACTCAGTAAAGACGAAGCCGCAGTCATTCTGAACTTGGGTCTTCCTGGTATCTATTCGTACACCGAACCATCTCGCCAAGTAGAAGGTGGAGTTGCCCAAGCAGTCATTGGCAAAACCGACCCAGACGGCGTAGGAACATCGGGACTCGAGAAGCAGTTCAACAACTTACTCATCGGCGCTGACGGAAAATCCATTCGTGAAGTAGACAAGAACGGTCGCTCAATCGCCGGTGTTGGAAAAACCACGGTGACCCCAGTGCCCGGTGATGATCTTGTTCTCACAATTGACAAGAACGTTCAGTACCACACCGATGCAGCATTGCTGGATCGAGTGAGTCAGTTGGGCGCCAAGGGTGGAACTGCAATTGTGATGGACTCTGCGACTGGCGAAATCTATGCAATGTCTAACGTGCGTCGAGATGAGAGTGGAGCGGCAATCATCGCCACGGGCAACTTCGCTGCAGTTGAAGCGTATGAACCGGGCTCTGTTGCAAAAGTGTTCAGCATCAGTGCGGCACTCAACGAAGGAAAGATCACGGCCGACTCGGTGTTCTCGGTGCCTGGCATCACCACCATCGACGGATTCCCCATTCGTGATGCATGGCCTCACCCCACGATGGACATGAATGTTCGCACCATCTTGAGCGAAAGCTCCAACATCGGCACCATGCTGGCCGGACAAACAATTTCCAGCGAAAAACTGCACGACTATTACGCAGCCTTTGGCTTTGGTCGCAAGACCGGTCTTGACTATCCCGGTGAGAGTCGTGGCATTCTGCGCGACCCAAAGAAGTGGCGCGGAACTGAGAAGTACACCGTGACGTATGGCTATGGACTTGCAACAACTGCTCTGCAGTTAGTTGCTGGAGTGAACACTGTGGCGAACAAAGGTGTCTTCGTTGAACCTCGTCTGGTGAAAGCCACTATCGATCAAAATGGAAAACGCAAAGATGTTGCACCTTCAAAGACTCGTTCGGTGTTGACAGAAGCTACGTCTGCCACCATGACAGATTTGATGCGCGAAGCTGTGTGCACCGGTACGGGCGAACTTGCCAAGGTAAAAGGCATGGAGATCGCGGGTAAGACAGGCACCGGATACAAGGTGCAGGCGAACGGAACATACTCAACCGACACCGGCGGTCGTCGTTACTTTGCATCGTTCGTTGGTTTTTTCCCTGCACGCAATCCTCGTGTCACCATGCTGGTCAGCATTGACGAACCCAGCGCGGACTCGCGAGATCGTTTCGGTGGTACAGCGGCAGCTCCGGTGTTTGCACGTTTGGTACCCACCATCATGCGCGAGCTTGCAATTGAGTCAACCGGGCCAAGTACTGGCTGTAAGGCAGGCGCTGCCAACGCAGGACACTAGGGGTTGATGATGAGTCGGTACCCGTGTCAGCCCCTCGCACTTCGCGAAGTGCTCTCGTCTGTCAAGAGCGAATACACCGTCGTCAATGACAGCGTTGTGGTGTCTGGTATCACGCAAGACTCTCGCTTCATTGCTGCAGGGGACGTCTTTTGCTGTGTGCGGGGCGAAACATTCAATGGGGCTGACTACATCGACGATGCAATTTCAGCAGGTGCAGTAGCGGTTGTTGTCGACACGGTCGTTCCCGATGTGCCAGCGCACATCGCGGTGGTCACAGTTCCCGATGTCCGCCAATTCTTGGGGCCATTTGCATCAGCAATTTTCGGTCACCCCAGCCGTTCTCTGCGGATGGTGGGTGTCACTGGTACAAACGGCAAAACATCAACAACTTCAATGATTGCCTCCATTCTTGAAGCCGAAGGTATGTCGACTCAAGTGATCGGAACGCTGTCGGGGGAGCGAACAACCCCCGAAGCCATTGATCTTCACGCCACGTTGCGGAAGTGGGTGAATGAGGCTGTGTCAGCGGTCGTGATGGAAGTGTCATCACACGCACTTGTCCTGCACCGCGTCGACGGCATCATGTTTGAGGTAGCAGTTTTCACAAACATCGGTCGCGACCATCTTGATTTTCACAAGACCGAAGAGGCCTACTTCGCAGCCAAAGCACGGTTGTTCTCTTCAGATCTCGCAAAGGTGGGCGTTGTGAATACGGACGACCCAAAGGGGAGTCTGTTGAACGATGCCGCACCAATTCCAATGGTCGGGTTCTCTCGTCATGACGCACACGACATTTCA
>CAIVDG010000314.1 GCA_903904615.1 uncultured Acidimicrobiaceae bacterium
ACATGGTGTTGCCCACGTCGGCACACGCAGCTTTGGAAAAGGGAGCCGACTATTTCTCGGTCGAGGTTCGACGAGTTCCTGTTCGCGGTGACTGGCGCGCCGATGCAGACGCGATGCGAGCTGCTGTTGACGAGAACACGATTCTTATTGTTGGATCAGCGCCGCAGTATCCGCAAGGCGTTGTTGACGACATTGCCGCCATTGCATCAATTGCTCGGGACCACAACATCAATTGTCACGTCGACGCTTGCATGGGTGGCGTCACTCTTCCCTATCTCGAGAAGCTCGGACTCCCCTTTGCGCCATGGGATTTTCGTATCGATGGAGTGACGTCTATTTCTGTTGACTTACACAAATACGGTTATGCCTCAAAAGGATCCGGTGTTCTCCTGCATCGCAACAAAACACTGCGCAATGATCAGGTGTTCATGACAGACAATTGGCTTGGCGGCATGTACGGATCATCGGGAATCTTGGGAACTAAGTCTGGTGGATCCATCGCATCGTCTTGGGCGGTGCTTCGCTATCTCGGCAACGATGGCTACACACGAGTTGCACGAACTGCGCGCGACATTGCCACCACTATCGCTAATCACATTCAGGCTCACCCGTTGTTAGAACTGCGGGCCTACCCCGACACCACCCTGCTCGCTTTCGGAGCCAAGGACGAAAAGCGTCATGACGTTTTCGCGCTAGCTGATGCTCTGATTGCACGTGGCTGGTACATGGATCGTCAAGCCCCGCCGCTAACGGTGCACCTCACAGTTCATGCCGGGCACGCCGACACCTACCAACAGTTCTTGTTCGACCTTGATGAGTGCGCGGCTGCCATGGACGGCACCGCAGGGTCTGCAGGTTCATACGCCACGGTCGACTAGCACCACTTCCCCACTGCGCCACCGACTACTGTGTGAGCACATACCTGCTTGGGAGAGAGTGCCCACGCACCGCCGAAGGAGCAACCACCCCGGAATCTCTCAGGCACCAGGGACCTGGCAGGTATCAAAACGCTGGAAAGAGAGGGCTTGCCCTCCGCCGACGGGGAAAGCCACTTCGGTGGTGAAGCTCTCAGGCACAAACGACAGCGGGGGTCATAGCTCTTTGGAGACCATATGAACCCGCAGCTCCGATCACTGACGTCGCCCGCATTCTCACCTGATGAATTCGCCTCGCGCCACCTTGGACTATCAGACGACGATCGAGCTCACATGTTGAGTGTGATCGGTGCCGAGTCTGTTGAATCGCTTCTCGAGTCCACCATTCCTTCGTCTATTCGTCTGCGTACTTTGTTGGCGCTCGACGCTCCCCTTGCAGAGCACGATGTGCTGACCGAATTACGTTCGCGATTTTCACGCGATGTGAAGCGAACAAGTTTCATAGGCCAGGGTTATTACGGAACCATTACACCTCCCGTTGTGAAACGAAACGTGTTGGAGAATCCGGCCTGGTACACCGCGTATACGCCGTATCAACCAGAGATCAGCCAGGGTCGTCTTGAAGCGTTGTTGAACTTTCAGACGATGATTTCTGAACTCACAGGCTTGCCCCTTGCGAATGCATCTCTCCTCGATGAAGGAACTGCAGTTGCCGAAGCTGTTGCCATGGCGCATCGAGTCAGCAAATCTGGCTCCGACTCTGTATTGGTTGATTCCAATACGCACCCGCAAACCGTGTCTGTCTTGCGCACACGCATGGAACCCATCGGTATCACCGTCACGCTGAGCGACGTTGACACCATGAATCCAGAGGGACACTTCGCCGTGGTTGTGTCGTGGCCAGGTAGCGATGGCAACATTCCAAACGTTGACACTGTTCGCTCGCTTACCTCACGTGCACGCGAAGTGAAGGCCCTTGCCATTGCAGCAACCGATCTCCTGGCGTGCAGCATCATTGTTCCTCCAGGACAACTCGGTTTCGATATCGCGGTGGGCTCGTCGCAACGTTTTGGAGTTCCCATGGGCTTTGGAGGCCCACACGCTGCGTTCATGGCAACACTCGATATTCATGCACGAGCACTACCAGGTCGCTTAGTGGGCGTGAGCACAGACACTCAAGGCCGGCCAGCTTTGCGTCTTTCATTGCAAACACGCGAGCAACATATTCGCCGCGAGAAGGCAACATCGAATATCTGTACCGCACAAGTACTGCTCGCCAACATTGCCGGAATGTATGGCGTCTGGCACGGCCCCGACGGATTACAACGAATCGCCAATCGTGTTCACTCGCTTTCATCACGTGCAGCACAGTCAATTCAGGCCGCTGGCTTTACGTTGGCGAACGACACATACTTCGACACGGTGGCG
>CAIVDG010000315.1 GCA_903904615.1 uncultured Acidimicrobiaceae bacterium
ACCGCTGTCAGATCCGCCACCGCACGCGGCGGCAAGGACTGATGCAGCGAGAGCAAAGCTGACGGCACCGATAATTCGACGCTTTGTCATGTTTCCTCCCAAAAGGGTCCGGATGGACCCATTGAACGAATTTCACCCTAGTGGAAACAAATGGGCGCTGCGAACCTTGGGCTACCTGTGGGTAGCCATTCTCTTTAGAGGCTTTGGCGATCTGCCTTGGGGTCGAGGGCATCGCGTACGGCGTCTCCCAGGATGTTGAAGGCCAGAACCAAAACAATGAGGGCCACTCCGGGAATGAAGAGGTACGTGGGGTCTGCTCGGTAGTACTTCACCGAGTCCCCCAACATGACGCCCCACGAGGCTGCTGGGGGCAACATGCCTAACCCAAGGAAGGACAAAGTGCTCTCTGTGGCGACGTATCCGGGAAGACTGAGAGACACAATCACAATGATGGGAGCCCACAGATTCGGCAGCAGTTGTTTGAACACGATGTGCCCTGTTCCAGCACCACTTGCCCTTGCCGCCTCCACAAATTCGCGCTCACGAAGGGACAGAGTTTGACCACGCACCACTCGAGCCACATAGACCCATCCAAAAGTGGCAAGCACCAGCACGATGTACGTCAGTCGAGCTGGGTTACCTTCAGGCACACCCAAGGACTCCAACCGCTGCGTGAATGGTCGAGTTAACGCAATAATCAACAAGAAGGACGGGAACGCAAGCGTGAGATCCATAAAACGCCCAACCACGGCGTCAACCTTTCCGCGTCGATAGCCAGCGAAAATTCCGATCATCACTCCGATTGTGGTTGTGAGAAGTGTTCCCAAAAATCCCACCAACAGCGAGACACGCGCACCGTACAAAAGCCTGGCCAAGATGTCTCGCCCTGTTCCGGGTTCCACTCCCAACCAGTGCTCACCAGAGATCCCACCAAAGGCACCCTTCGGTAGACCGAAATCGTTGAGTGCATCGCTGTCCAATCTGTACGGACTAATACCAAGTACAGAACAGATCACCGGCGCAAATGCCGCGGCGAAGATGTAAAACAGAATGACGCCCGCAGCAGCCATGGCGAACTTGTCGCGACGAAAACGCATCCAGGCAAGTTGTTTCGGAGACTTCCCTTCGATGACAACGGCCACATTGACATCGCTTGCCGATGTACTGGTATCTGAAAATGTGGCCGACATAACTACCCCTAGTGCAAACGGTACTGCACTATGCGGGCGAACTCGTCAGGGTCCAGACTTGCACCACCAACAAGAGCACCGTCAATGTCTGGTTGCGACATGAGTTCTGCAATGTTGGCAGCCTTAACGGAGCCACCGTATTGAATACGTACATCTGAAGCGGCCTCGGCACCAGAGAGGACAGAAACTTCTCGTCGAATTGCGCCACACACTTCTTGTGCGTCTTCTGTGGTGGCGGTCTTGCCGGTGCCGATAGCCCAAATGGGTTCATAGGCAACAACCAGAGAACCCACTTGTTCGGGAGTTAACGATGCGAGGACTGAACGAACTTGGCCCAGAACTTTGTCGGTGGTGGAACCCGCTTCACGCTCTTCCAGTGTCTCTCCAACACACACAATTGGAGTCATCTTGTTGGCCAAAATCGCTTTCACTTTGCTCTTCACCATCTCATCGGACTCGCCGAAGATCTCACGACGTTCGCTGTGTCCGCAAATGACGTACTTCACGTTTAGCTTTGAGAGAAATGACGGTGCGACTTCACCAGTAAAGGCGCCCTTGTCTTCGAAGTGGCAATGTTGTGCGCCCAACAAGAAACGTAGATCATCGCCCTCAATCAGAGTTTGAACACTTCGTATGTCTGTGAATGGCGGATGCACCGAAACATCAACCGCATCAAAATCGTCTTTGCCCACCAAGTACGCAAGTTTCTGCATGAATTGAATTGCTTCATAATGATTCTGATGCATCTTCCAGTTACCGCTTATTAATGGACGACGTGAATTAGCGGACATTGGGTGCTCCTCGTAGTGCAGCAAGACCAGGAAGGTCACCTAGTTCCAAGAGTTCAAGTGATGCGCCGCCGCCAGTGGAAACATGATCCACTTCGTCATCCAACTTGAATTGAGCAAGCGCTGCTGCGCTGTCTCCACCACCGACAATGGTGAAAGCCTTTGTGGCAGCAACTGCTTCTGCAACAGTGCGAGTTCCCGCGGCGAATCGTTCGTCTTCGAACATTCCCATGGGACCATTCCAGAACACTGTTCGTGCGTCCATGATGACGTCGGAGAAAGCAGCAGCTGTACCTGGCCCAATGTCAAGACCCTTGGCACCTTCTGGCAAGCGAAGACCAAACGTTGCAAAATTTCCATTTGCATCTAGGCCAACCAAATCTTCTGGAAGGTGAATTGATTTCCCGCTATCTAAAAGTTTCTTGCATGTGGCGATTTGATCGAGCTCGCAAATTGATGCGCCCACCGGATAACCCTGCGCAGCCAGGAACGTAAAACACATTCCCCCACCGATTACTAAGGAATCGACTACCTGAAGCAGAGACTCAATAACGCCCAGCTTGTCGCTGACCTTTGCGCCACCAAGTACTGCAATAAATGGCCGCTTGGGCTTCTCGCGCAGACCGCCCAGAACTTCCACTTCACGCTGCAATAGGCGACCAGCTGCAGACGGAAGAGTTTGTGGCGGACCAACAATTGATGCGTGTGCACGATGAGCAGCACCGAACGCATCATTGACGTACATGTCGATGTTCTTCACAAGACTCGCAACGAACTCTGGAGAATTCGCTTCTTCACCCGCATTAAAACGAAGGTTCTCTAAAAGCTCCACACCGGGTGCAAGTTCTGCCAGCCGGGCACGAATAGGCGCCATTGAATACTTGGCAACTGGAGCACCTTTGGGGCGACCCAAGTGACTGGCGCACACAACATGAGCGCCGCGAGATGTCAGCCATTCAATAGTGGGCAGAGCCGCACGAATACGGAAATCATCTGTGATGATCCTCGCATCGTCTGCTCCTTCCATTGGAACGTTGAAATCGGTACGCACGAGAACGCGCTTTCCCGAGACATCTCCCAAATCTTCAAGAGTGGGAACTCGCGACATACGTATGTCTCTTCTTACTTAGCGACGTGCAAAGTAAGATCGACAAGACGGTTGGAGTAACCCCACTCGTTGTCGTACCAACCAAGCACCTTGACAAGTGTTCCCATACTCATTGTGAGATCGCTGTCGAACACACATGAATGTGGGTTGGTGACAATGTCACTGGAGACAATGGGATCAGATGTGTACTCAAGTACACCCTTCAATGGTCCATCTGCTGCAGCTTTGAATGCGGCATTGATCTCTTCCACAGTTGCGGGCTTTGAAAGATTGGCAACAAAGTCGGTAATGGAACCTGTTGGTACAGGAACACGCAGTGCTGTGCCGTCCAACTTGCCCTTCATGGACTCCATGACAAGGCTTGTGGCGCGGGCAGCACCGGTGCTTGTAGGAGTGATGTTGATTGCAGCACCACGAGCACGACGCAGGTCACTGTGCGGACCGTCTACCAATGATTGGTCACCGGTATAGGCGTGCACCGTAGTCATAAGGCCGTTCTGAACACCGAAAGCATCGTCGAGGACTTTCACCAATGGCACGAAACAGTTGGTGGTACAGCTGGCATTCGAGATGACCTTGTGCTTTGAACGATCGAAGTCCTGATGGTTGACGCCATAGACAAATGTTGCATCGGCACCATTCGACGGAGCTGAAACAATAACTAGCGGCGCTCCTCCCTCGAGGTGATACGCGGCCTTGTCACGGTCGGTAAAGATTCCGGTGGATTCAATGACAACATCGACACCAAGGTCTCCCCATGGCAATGCCTTTGGGTCGCGCTCGGCCAAGACCTTCAAGACTTTGCCGTCAACACTGATACCGCCGTCAACGGCCTTGATGTCGTTAGGAAGAACTCCGAGAACTGAGTCGTACTTCAACAAGTGCGCCATTGTCTTCAAAGAGCCAAGGTCATTCACTGCAACAATCTCAATGTCTGCGCCTCGAGCTGCGATGGCCCGGAAGAAGTTGCGACCAATTCGGCCAAATCCATTAATTCCGACTCGTACTGTCACGACAGTTCGTCCTTTCGATGAGGAAACCTGTGGCGGGGGTGTCCATAGCCACCCCTCGACCCTAGTTCCTGACCATTAGGCCCCTGAGAATCGTCTAGAGATTGATGTCCCTGTGGGTGATTCGGGGGTGATGACCCGCCGCGGTCAAGCGCCGTCCAATCTCTTCTGCCATTGCGACCGAGCGGTGTCGACCGCCCGTACAGCCAATTGCAATGGTGAGATAGCTGCGGCCTTCGGACACATAGGCCGGAACAATGAGATGAAGAAGGTCTTGCACGCGAGTGAGGAAATCCTCGGCGAGAGATTGGCCGAGCACGAAATCGCGCACGCTGTCGTCGAGACCACTAAATGGACGCAACGCTTCGTCCCAATGAGGGTTCGGCAAAAAACGAACGTCCAACACCATGTCAGCGTCAATGGGCACGCCATGTTTGAAACCGAATGAACTGAACGACAGCTGCAAAGCATCGCCGGGATTCTCTGGCCCAAATAATTGAACTAACTGATGACGGAGTTGGTGTACGGACAAACCAGATGTATCGATAAGAAGGTCTGCCACGGCCTTGACAGGACTCATCGCTGTTCTTTCGTGCTCGATGACTGATTCAAGACCGAGAACACCGTCACTCATAGGGTGCTTACGACGAGTTGCTTCATAACGACGAACGAGTTCTCGAGTGGATGCTTCTAGAAACAGAATGCGCACTGTGTGACCCTGCTGGCGCAGACTTCCCACTGCATCGAGAATGGCGGCTTGATGACGGGCATGACCCACCACCAGACACAACTTGGAGATTTCGCCACCTGCTTCGCCCGACAGCTCCACCACCTTGTCAATGAGAACAACTGGCAAATTGTCAACCACGAACCAGCCGAGATCTTCTAGATCGTCGGCAGCTTGGGAACGACCTGCGCCCGATAAACCGGTTACGACCAAGATGTCAGTCACGAGCGAAGGCTACTCACTTATTGGGTCACCTTCACGGAGCGCAGGTACAACAATCGCGGAATGGTGTGAGCCAGAGCATATTCAGGCGCCCTGTCTAGAAACCCTTGCGGGGGGCTTGGTTCCAACATGCGCTCCAATTGCAAACCATGCGCAATGAGCGAGTTGACATAACGACTTAATGGTCGGTGAAGAAAACGAATGTAAACGTCTTTCTCCACTTCCTCCACCGACTCGGTCTCTACCAAGTAAGGACCTATACGCCAGTATTGCTCTGGTGGATCAATGATGTGATCGTCTATCCAGCCACTTCCAGGGGTTTGCAATAACGGGTGGTTCAGAAAGAAACTGAATTGTCCGCCAGGACGCAGAACGCGAGCAACCTCTGCGATTGCTGCATCAACATCGTCTATGTGTTCGAATACCAAACACGCAACAACTGCATCTTGAGAGTTATCCGCAACCGGCAACGACGTTGCCGAACCAAGCTGATAAGTAGGCCCGCCTCCGCGTTCATTTGCAATTGCGATGTGTAGTTGTGTTGGATCAATGCCCAGTACTTCAGAACCTTGAGCAGCAAGCGCTCTTGCTATCTGCCCGTCACCACAACCCACATCGAGAATTTTGCCGAACCCTTCCAACTCTTCTTTGGCCAGCGGAATGATCTGCTCTTCGTACTCAGGGTCGACACCACCTGTGAAACCATCGATCCACCACTGGGCATGTTGATCCCACAAACCATTATCCGACATGCAACAACCTTACGATTCAGAATGAAATTTGTCGTAGATGGCCTGAGCCACTGTCTCGGGTAGCCATGTCAATACCGCGAGATCTTCACGCGTCGCCTTTTTCACAGCATTCACTCCACCCATCTCCTTCACCAATCGCTTGGCACGAGATTCTCCGAGACCTGCGATGCCATCGAGAGACGACGACACCATTCTCTTGCCTCGTAATTCTCTATGGAAGGTGTTTGCAAATCTGTGGGCTTCATCACGAATGCGCTGCAACATGAACAGCCCCTCTGTGCCTCGCGGTATGCGCACCGGTTCTTGCTGACCAGGTATGTACACCTCTTCAAACTTCTTTGCCAGTGAGGCAACAGGAATTTCGTCGGTAAGCCCCAACTCTGCAATGACTTCCATCGCAACACCAAGTTGACCTTTGCCGCCGTCCACCAGAAGCAATTGGGGCGGATAAGCGAACTTGCCCGGCTTTGTTCCGCGTTCCCCGACAGGTTGATCTCTTTCTTCAACATATGCAGAGAGTCGACGATGAAGAACTTCACGCATGGCGGCGTAATCGTCGTTGCCTGGAACATCTTTCACTTTGAAGCGCCGATACTCACGTTTGTTGGGAAGACCGTCTTCCATTACAACCATTGACCCCACATAGTCAGTTCCTTGCAAATGGGCCATGTCATAACACTCAATGCGCAATGGAGCTTCGGGCAACATGAGAAGGTCTTGTAATTCCGACAAAGCTCTACTGCGAGAATTGTGATCACTCGCCCGCTTCAAGCGGTGACGTACAAACTCTTCTCGTGCGTTCACCGTGACGGTCTCGTGCAGTTCACGCTTGTCCCCACGTTGGGGCACCCTGAAAACAACTTGAGAACCACGCAGGTGCTTTAACCATTCGGCGTATGTCTCGGCGTGATCGGGCATGACCGGAACCAGCACATGAGAGGGAATACCAAGCGGCGGCTGATCGCCATACATTTCTTCAAGAACGCGGTCGACCAAGCCACCAGGAGAAAGATCTTCCACTTTGTCGAGAATGAACCCCTTACGCCCGACAACTCTCCCCTTGCGAACAAAGAACACCTGTATGGCAGCCTCGAGATCATCATCGGCAATTCCAATGATGTCTAAGTCTTCATCTCGCTCGCCCACCATCTGTTGTTTCTCGATGGCGCGCATCACTCCGCCTAAACGATCACGTAGACGTGCTGCGCGTTCAAACTCAAGTGCACCTGAGGCTTCAGACATTTCTTTCTGAAGCAAAGACACCACTTCGTCTGTATCTCCGTCCAAGAACGAAAGAAGTTGACGAACATGTTCGGTGTATTGCTCCGCAGAGATCTCGCCCACGCATGGCCCAGAACATTTCTCAATATGAAAGAGCAAACACGGCCGACCAAGGCGTTGGTGTTGATTGAACTTTCCCTGAGAACAGGTGCGCACAGGGAACGTGCGCAACAGCAGATCAAGAGTCTCACGTATTGCCCAAGCGTGCGGGTACGGACCGAAATAGCGGGTGCCTTTTCGTTTTGTTCCACGCATCACAACCGCTCGTGGCCACTCCTCATCCACGGTGACCGCAAGGAACGGGTAGCTCTTGTCGTCTCGAAGTCGCACATTGAAACGCGGTCGATGCTGCTTTATGAGTGAGAACTCCAGCATGAGCGCTTCAACTTCGTTGCGCACCTCGATCCACTCCACTGAGTGAGCGGCGTTCACCATGGATGCAGTGCGTGGATGCATTTGGTGTTGATCTTGAAAATAGCTGGACAGTCGAGAGCGAAGGTTTGCAGCCTTGCCCACATAGATGACTCGCCCATGTTCATCTTTGAACTGGTACGACCCTGGCTGAGTGGGAATAGAACCGACGGCGGGACGCTGAACAGCCACAGTTACTTCTTCGGCTTAGCCGCAGCCTTTTTCACTGGCGCTTTCTGAGCAACGGTCTTCTTTGCTGGCGTAGGTTTCTTTGCTGGCGGTGAGGCTGACGCCTTCTTTCCGATCACCTTTGGCGAACTTTTCGCTTCAGGCATTCCAAGAAGCGGCGCAAGGTATCTTCCCGTATGGCTAGCAGCAATAGAGGCAATGTGTTCTGGCGTACCGGTGCCCACAATTGATCCGCCGCCACTACCACCTTCAGGACCCAAATCGATAAGCCAGTCCGCGGTCTTGATGACATCGAGATTGTGCTCAATCACCAACACGGTGTTTCCCTGATCAACCAGTCGTGACAACACTGTGAGGAGACGTCGGACATCTTCAAAGTGCAATCCAGTCGTTGGTTCATCGAGCAGATACATCGTGTGGCCAGTAGAACGTTTCGCAAGCTCACTAGCCAACTTCACGCGCTGCGCTTCACCGCCGGACAATGTTGGTGCCGACTGACCAAGACGGACGTACCCGAGACCAACATCGACAAGCGTCTGCATGTGTCGGGCAATAGTGGGTTGATTCGAGAAGAAGTCGAGAGCCTCCGAAATAGGCATGTTCAGTACTTCAGCAATGTTCTTGCCCTTGAACGTGATGTCGAGGGTGTCTCGGTTGTAACGGTCGCCCTTGCACACTTCGCACGGCACGTACACATCTGGCAAGAAGTGCATTTCAATCTTGATTGTTCCGTCTCCTGAACAGGCTTCGCAACGGCCACCTTGAACGTTGAAACTGAAACGTCCGGGCATGTAGCCGCGAACTTTTGCTTCAGGAGAAGCTGCAAATAATTTTCGTATGGAATCGAAAACACCGGTGTACGTAGCTGGGTTCGAGCGTGGCGTACGACCAATGGGAGATTGATCCATATCAATAACTTTGTCGATGGCATCGATGCCTTCCACAGTGCGGTGACGGCCTGGCGCTTCCTTGCTCTTGTAAATGCGCTGCATCATCGCCGGAAGCAAGATGTCTCGTATGAGAGTGCTCTTGCCACTTCCCGACACGCCAGTGACAGCCACGAAACAACCGAGAAGAATGTCTACGTCGATGTCTTGCAAGTTGTGTTCACGGGCACCACGAACCGTAATGACATCACCCGAAGGCGTCCTGCGCTTTTGGGGAACTTCAATTGACGCAACACCAGTGAGATAACGACCAGTGACGGAATCCTTTGCCTTTGCGATTCCGGGCACTGGTCCGCTGTAAACAACTTCCCCACCATGTTCTCCGGCACCTGGACCAATGTCGACAATCCAGTCACTTTCCTTAATGGTCTCTTCGTCATGCTCAACGACAATGACCGTGTTTCCAAGGTCCCGTAGTCGTAACAGAGTTTCTATGAGACGACGATTATCACGCTGGTGCAATCCGATGCTGGGCTCATCGAGTACGTAAAGTGTGCCGACCAAACCTGACCCAATTTGACTGGCGAGTCGAATGCGCTGCGCTTCTCCACCGGCCAACGTGCCAGCAGAACGGGACAAAGTCAGATAGTCAAGGCCGACGTCTAACAAGAATCCGAGTCGAGCATTGATTTCCTTAGTGACGCGCTCAGCGATCATTGCATCACGTTGACTGAGCGTGAGACCTGCCAAGAATGCTGCTGAGTCTCCAATAGACATGTCACACACTTCAGAGATGTTGCGGTCGTTGATGGTGATGGCCAACGTTGATGGCTTCAACCTTGCACCTTCACATGCTGGGCACGGAACTTCTCTCATGTAGGTCTCGAATTGTTCGCGAGTCCAATCGCTCTCGGCGTCTGCGTGACGACGCTTGATCCACGGGATCACACCTTCATACTGCGTACTGAACTGACGAACTTTTCCAAAACGATTTCGGTACTTCACCTGCATGGCGCCTGATTTGCCCTGCAACACCAATTTCTGATGCTTTGCAGAGAGCTTGGACCATGGCTTCTCCATGTCGATGCCTTCTTGCTCTGCAACTGCACCCAACATGCGATGGAAGTAGGCGGTATGTGCGCTGCGCCATGGAGCAATAGCACCCTCGGCCAGGCTCATTGAGTTGTCCGGGATAACAAGTTCCGCGTCAACTTCAAACTTGGTACCAAGGCCATCGCAGTTCTCGCATGCGCCGTACGGCGAGTTAAACGAGAAGTTACGTGGTGCTGGTTCGTCGAAACTAGAACCGCATTTTGGACATGCCAAGTGTTGGCTGAATGTCAGCGTCTCGCTATCGGAGCCGTCTTTGCCAACAAGCTCAACTCCAGCCACACCGTCAGCAAGTTTCAGTGCGGTCTCTAATGAGTCGGTGAGGCGACGTTCAATGTCGTCACGCCGAACAAGACGGTCGACGATGATGTCAATGCTGTGATTCTCGTAGCGCGCGAGCTTTTCACCAGACGCCAGGAACTCAGCGATGTCTCGCACTTCACCGTCAATACGTGCGCGCACGAAGCCCTGACCAGCGAGGTCGGCCAGCAAGGTGTCGTACTCGCCTTTGCGCCCTCGCACAACAGGAGCGAGAACCTGAAAACGAGTTCCCTCTTCCAAGGTCATGATGCGATCAACAATTTGTTGGGGAGTCTGTCGTTGCAACTTCGTGCCGTCGTTAGGACAATGCTGTATTCCTATTCGCGCGTAGAGAAGACGCAAATAGTCATAGATCTCGGTGATGGTTCCCACAGTGGACCGCGGGTTACGCGATGCCGACTTCTGGTCGATAGAAATTGCCGGAGACAGACCTTCAATCACGTCAACGTCTGGCTTGTCCATTTGCCCAAGAAACTGGCGGGCGTACGCAGACAAACTCTCTACATAGCGACGTTGACCTTCTGCGTAGATGGTGTCGAATGCAAGAGAACTCTTACCGCTACCTGACAACCCTGTGAACACGATGAGTTGATCGCGAGGCAGTTCAAGGCTGATGTTCTTTAGGTTGTGTTCGCGCGCACCCCGAACAATGATTTTCTCAGCCACGGTACGAGGCTACCTAGTTGCTAACGAGCGTCACGAAGTTCGCGCCGCAGGTCATTGATTTCGTCTCTGAGACGTGCGGCATACTCGAACTTCAATTCAGTGGCCGCCTGATTCATCTCGTCTTCAAGGGTCTGGATGAGGCGCGCGATGTCCTGCTGCGGCATGGACTTGATCTCCCTCTGCACCTTGTCTCGCTCGCGGTTACGACGCACACCCTTGCCAGGAACGGGAGCCGTGTTATCCCCACCCGTCAACACAGACAAGATGTCTCCTACTGCTTTTCGAATGGTTTGAGGATTGATGTTGTGTTCCAAGTTGTACGCAATTTGGGTTTCGCGACGACGCTTGGTTTCGCCAATTGCGCGCTCCATAGATGGCGTGATTTTGTCGGCGTACATGACTACTTGCCCAGCCACGTTTCGCGCCGCACGGCCGATCATCTGAATAAGCGACGTTTCACTTCGGAGGAAACCTTCTTTGTCTGCATCGAGAATGGCCACAAGCGATACTTCTGGTAGGTCGAGACCTTCTCGCAAGAGGTTGATACCAACAAGTACGTCAAACTCTCCCAGACGCAAGCCACGAAGAATTTCAATTCGTTGCAAGGTGTCGATGTTGGAGTGCAAGTACCGAACATTGAGGCCCTGCTCCAGCAGGTACTCCGTGAGATCTTCTGCCATCTTCTTTGTAAGGGTGGTGATGAGTACTCGGTCCCCCACCTCCACTCGGCCACGCACCATTTCGATGATGTCGTCAATTTGTCCTTTGGTAGGCCGAACAATGACTTCGGGGTCTACGAGACCAGTGGGACGAACAATCTGTTCAACAACTTTTGTGCTGTGTTTCAATTCAAACGGCGCAGGTGTAGCCGACATAAAAATGCATTGGTTAATGCGCTCAAATGTTTCTTCGAAGCGAAGCGGCCGGTTATCACGTGCACTGGGCAAGCGAAAGCCATGTTCCACCAGCGTGTCCTTACGACTTCTGTCTCCGGCGAATTGAGCATGCAACTGTGGAACCGCCACATGGCTTTCGTCGATAATGAGCAAGAAGTCTTTAGGGAAATAGTCGAGCAAGGTAAACGGAGGCTCTCCAGGCTGACGGCCATCGATGTGCATGGAGTAGTTCTCAATGCCGTTGCAATAACCC
>CAIVDG010000316.1 GCA_903904615.1 uncultured Acidimicrobiaceae bacterium
ACCCAGACTCCTGTTGCGTCTATTCGTTCCACGCCTTTTCCGTCTGTATCAATGAGATGAGTGTTCGGATTATTGAACGACTGCAGGTATTCATCGTGGAAGCACGGCCGCTTGCACAATTGGCGATACCACGGTTTGAGTGCGTCTGCAGTTGCTTCATCGCTGACAATTGAGTCCACGCGAGTACGAATCTCTGACATCTTTTCGTCGTCACTCTCTTCATACGCACGCAAAAGAGTTTCGGGGCCAACTTTGCTTCCCGCATTGACCATTTCAATCACACGGTCTCGAATACGAAGCGAGATATCTGTCCAGCCATCCATGACGAGGTCTTTGTCGGCAAAGCCCATTGTTTGCAAAGTGGTGAAGTTCATCAACCATTCGTTTTGCCACCCAGGCTGAAGAGATGCAAACCATTCTTTATCTATGGGATGGTTGTTGCGCGTATCAATTGCCGAGGGCGTGCGTTGAAAAACAAAAAGATCTTTTGCTGCGCGCGAGAGATGAGGAATGCACTGAACAGAGGTGGCACCAGTTCCAATAATGCCAACTCGTTTATCGGCCAGTTTCTCCATGAGTGCGCCAGTGGGGTCGCCGCCCGTGTAGTCATAGTCCCAACGGCTGGTATGAAACGCATGACCAGCAAAATCGTGAATGCCTGGAATGCCTGGAAGTTTTGGGCGATGCAATGGACCTGGCCCCATGGCCAAGAATCGAGCACGAATCGTGTCACCGCGATCGGTGTTAACGACGTACCGAGAGATGTTCTCGTCCCACGTGATAGCGGTGATACCAGTGGAGAAGAGCGCGTTGTCGTACAAGTTGAATGTTGTTGCAATTCGCTTTGCATGTGCATGAATTTCGGGGGCCGGCACATACTTTGCCGATGGCACTGTTCCGGTTTCTTCAAGGAGTGGAAGGTAGATCATGGCGGCGGTGTCACACATAGCGCCTGGGTATCTATTCCAGTACCACACGCCTCCAACGTCTCCCGCCTTATCAATCAGGCGAACATTGTTGACTCCTGCTTGCTTCAGACGCGCGCCCGTCACAAGGCCAGCGAAGCCGGCGCCGACCACCAGCACATCAACTTCGTCGTTTACTTGCTCACGCGGAGCTACCTGCACGTACGGGTCATCGAGCAGCGATGCAAATCGACCTTCTGGCTGCAAGTACTGCTGATTTCCATCGGTACGAATGCGCTTATCACGCTCGTAGCGATACCGCTCGCGTATTGCTTTTCTGTCTTCTTCCGTCAATGGAGTAGTCACATACGCGACTCTACGATGTCACACACTGAAAGTGGATGTCGTAGAAACGGTTACACACTCCACTCCCAGACCGAGAAAGCCGAGCCGTCGCCAGCGCTATTTGATGAGATTCCTCATCTCTGCGATTTCAGCCTCTTGGCCCTTAATGATGGCGTTTGCGAGCTCTCGGACAGCCGTATTCGCGCCATCTTTCAGCACTGCCTCTGCCATTTCGACTGCTCCTTCGTGATGGGCAATCATCCCCGTAAGCCATGCACGATCAAACTCCGCGCCGCGAAGTGTCGACAGACGCAACAGCTCCTCAGCCGACAATATCCCGCTCATCATGTCGCTGTGGTCCATTGACCCATCCATGGTCAGACTTTTGTTCCACGATGTTAGGAATCCCGTCATCTGCTGAATCTCCGGGTCTTGCGCAGCCTTAATCTTCGTTGCCAGGTTCTTAACAACGTCTCCTGCCATCACGGTTGGATCAAGCGCAATATCAGACATTTCAATTGCTTGCTCATGATGAGGAACCATCATTTGCGCAAACATCACGTCGTCATCATTGAAATCAGCAGAAACAACGACTGAAGTGTCGCTTGGGTTTGAAGATGACGAACCCCCGCAAGACGCCAATGCAATTGCTAGTAGCAGTCCACCAAGAATTCTCTTTGTGTTTTTCATTTCTCTCTCCGTGTGTCTATGTAAACGATGCTGTAGCCAAGACTGCGCCATTGGCAGGAGTGCTCTCAACGAGAGCGTTATGAGCCAATACGGGCTGCGCCGAGAAGGACACAAGGAAAAGCAAGAAAAATGCAAGACCGAAAAGACCTCGACGTACTTCTCGTGACTGAAAAAGTCGATTTCCCATAGAACACTGGCAGTGTAAGTGAACGACAACCCACCGGGGTATCGCCTGATGTC
>CAIVDG010000317.1 GCA_903904615.1 uncultured Acidimicrobiaceae bacterium
TACCTCCAGAACGGCTGAGCATTGAGGTTTATTCTCGCGAGTTGGGCATCCTCGGGGATTAGCTGGGCAGAACTTGTGTCCGACATTGCAAACGAGCCCAACTACGACGCAGCCATCAGCGCGTTGAAGTAACACTCACCAATCTCAGAGAGAGCCTGTTCTGCTTCGGCGGGACAGGCTCTTTTGTTTACAGAAGAGAATCGATTCCCATGGTGAGGCGATCACCAAGGTCTGCCACCTTGCGACATGCAAGAACAACGCCGGGCATGAAGCTGACGCGGTCGTTGCTGTCGTGGCGAATAACCAAAGTTTGACCTGCTGTTCCCAAGATGACTTCTTGTGATGCAGTCATTCCCACCATGCGCACGCCGTGCACACGAATACCACCCGGCCCCACACCGCCACGCGCACCGGGAACAACTTCATGCTTTGTGGGATCTGCAGCCCATTCAGAACTTGCCGCCGCCATACGTTGTGCGGTGGCCATTGCAGTACCGCTTGGTGCATCGGCTTTCGCATTGTGATGAAACTCGATGATCTCGGCAGTTTCAAAATACGGTGCGGCCTGTTCTGCAAACTTCATCATGAGAACTGCACCAATGGCAAAGTTGGCAGCAATTAAGCAATTACTGCCGGTGAATGCTTGACCAAACGAAGCAATGTCGTCGTCGGAGAATCCGGTTGTTCCAACAACTGCGTGCATGCCATGCAATGCCAACCACGGAAGCGTCTTTCGTGCAGCGTCTGCAACGGTGAAGTCGACCACCACGTCGCACTTGGCATCTGCCAACGCCTTCAGGTCTGATGCAATTGTGAGGCCATGAACAACACCGCCGCCGCCGACAACGTCGACAGCGGCAGCAAGTTGTAGTCCTTCAGCGTCTGCAACAGCGTCGCAGACAGTGGCTCCCATGCGCCCAGCGGCTCCGACAACTCCCACACGAATCATGGGAGTCACCGTAGTCGTTAGAGCGTGTTAGCGACGGCGACGATTACGGTCGCCGCGATCTCCACGGGTATCGGGGCCAAGGTCACCAAGTTCGGAACGAAGTTCGTTTTCGAATTCGTCTTCAAACGAGACTTCCTTTGGTGCATCGCCACGTGGCTCACGTGGTTCACGTGGTTCACGTGGACCACGGTCGTCACGATCACGTCCTCCACGACCTCCACGGTCACGGTCGCGTCCACCACGGTCATCGCGGTCACGAGGGCCACGGTCGTCACGACGCTCACGGCGTTCGCCGCCACCGCCGCCGCCACCTGGGATGTCGTTACCTTCATCGTCCACTGGAGTGAGGCTGACCTTGCCCTTGTCGTCAACGTCGTCAACACGAACGCGGATGACATCGCCAAGATTCAAGACGTCTTCCACATTGTTCACGCGCTGGCCGTTACCAAGCTTCGAGATGTGCACGAGTCCGTCACGTCCGGGAAGGATGTTGACGAATGCACCGAACTTGGTGGTGCTCACAACGCGACCGTTGTAGATGGCGTTCAACTCTGCGGTTGGAGGATCGACAATTGCAAGGATGCGATCGCGTGCCTCTTCTACGCGGAAGCTGTCTGGTGAACCAATGGTGACAATTCCGACTGCGCCGTCGTCGTCTACTGCAATGTCGGCACCAGTCTCTTGCTGAATGGTGTTGATGACCTTGCCCTTTGGTCCGATGACTTCGCCAATCTTGTCCATTGGAATGTTGAACGAAACAATCTTCGGAGCAGTTGCACCAACTTCTGAACGTGGTGCAGACAATGCCGAATTCATTGATTCGAGAATTGCCATACGTGCATCACGTGCCTGCTGAAGTGCTGATGCAAGAACGTCGGCTGGAATACCGTCGATCTTGGTGTCGAGCTGCAATGCGGTGACTGCGTCTTCTGTACCAGCAACCTTGAAGTCCATGTCGCCGAATGCGTCTTCTGCACCGAGGATGTCGGTGAGTGCGAGGTACTTGCCCTCTGCATAGATGAGACCCATTGCAATGCCGGATACGGGAGCCTTAATGGGCACACCAGCATCCATAAGCGACAAGCTTGATGAACACACGGACGCCATTGAGGTGGAACCGTTTGAAGAGAGAACTTCAGACACCAAACGAATGGCGTATGCGAATTCTTCTTGGCTTGGAATGACCGGGAGAAGAGCGCGCTCTGCAAGAGCACCGTGGCCAATTTCGCGACGCTTCGGTGAACCGACGCGACCTGTCTCACCATTAGCCCATGGAGCCATGTTGTAGTGGTGGATGTAGCGCTTCTCGTTGTCTGGACCCAATGTGTCGAGCATTTGGTTCATGCGAGGCATTGCAAGTGTGCACACGTTGAGAACTTGTGTTTCACCGCGCTGGAACAAGCCTGTTCCGTGCGCTGCGGGCAAGATGCCTACTTCGCTTGACAACGGACGAAGATCGCGAGGACCGCGACCGTCGATACGAATGCCTTCTTCTACAACGCGCTTACGAACAAGCTTCTTGGTGAGGCTGCGAACTGCTTCCTTCACTGCTTTTTCTTGACCAGCGAATGCGCCGCCTTCGCCACACAATTCAGCAACTGTTTCTGCAGCGGCTGCGTCGGTTGCAGCGTTGCGGTCTGCCTTCAATGCGATGGTGACAGCTGTTGCCAACTTTGATGTTGCAACCTTTTCCACTGCGGCGAAGATTTCGTCGGTGTAGTCGAGAACTGGCGTGTATTCCAGTGGTGCGATTGGTCCGCTTGTTGCAATAACGCTGGCAACAAGTTGACGCTGCAAACCAATGGACTCTTTGATCCACTGCTTCGATGCTTCAAGGCCGTCAGCAATGACTTGCTCGGACACTTTTGGTGCACCTTCTGCATAGAACTCGAATGCTTTCTCGGTGCCGCCTGCTTCCACCATCATGATGGCGACGTCTCCGTTGTCGAGTTCGCGACCAGCAACCACAATTTCGAATGTGCCGTTGTTGCCTTCTGCATAGGTTGGGTGAGGAACCCATTCACCGTCTTGTGAGAACGCCATGCGAACAGCGCCAATGGGGCCCTCGAATGGAATTCCGCTGATCATTAGTGCTGCAGACGATGCGTTGATTGCGATGACGTCGTGCGGGTTTTCCATGTCGACGCCCACAACGGTGATGACAACTTGTGTCTCGTTGCGGTAGCCGTCGGGGAATGCAGGACGCAATGGACGGTCGATAAGACGGCAGGTAAGAATTGCCTGCTCGGAGGGGCGGCCTTCACGACGGAAGAATGCGCCTGGAATCTTTCCTGCTGCGTAGGCGCGTTCTTCAACGTCGACTGTCAGCGGGAAAAAGTCAATGCCATCACGAACGCCGCGAGCAGCGTTTGCAGTGGCAAGAACGGTGGTACCACCGATTGTTGCAATGACCGCACCTTGCGACTGTGTCGCAAGCTTTCCGGTCTCGAACGAGATGGTCTTTTCTGAACCTGAAATAGGTGCAGATACGCGAATTGCGTCAGCCATGGGAACTCCCTTTTATGTTGTTGTGCTTTCCGCCAACAAACGCCGGTTCCCAGTCGTCAACCCCGCCGCCAACACCTATGGGTGGCGCGGAACTCTCGACTGACAACCGACAACAAATTGAAACTGTTGGCGGGAAAGTGATTTAGCGGCGAAGGCCGAGCTTTGCGACGAGTTCGCGGTAGCGAGCAATGTCGCGATCGCGAACGTAGTCGAGCATGCGACGACGACGACCCACCAACATCAACAAGCCACGACGGCTGTGGTGATCTTTAGGGTGTGTCTGCAGGTGCGCGGTGAGGTGGTTGATGCGGTCGGTGAGGAGCGCAATTTGCACATCGGGGGAACCTGTGTCGGTGCCGTGCTGACGGTACGTAGCAATGGTGTCGTTCTTCGACATGATGGCCTCTGTTCCTTTTGTGAGAGAGGGCGTTTGTCCCAACCTTTGGGAAAAACATCGTCCGCGCGCCGGAGCCCACGGAGACTCTTCAAGGTTAGGAGCCATTCCCCAGTGCCTACAACCCCATCTGGCTATTAGTCTCCACAGGGTGTTCACCGGAATAGTCGAAGAAAAAGGCACCATTGCCGCCCGAGAGGGAGCCAAACTCACCATTTCGGCGTCCACTGTCCTTGAAGACTCCGGAATCGGGGCATCTATTGCGGTGAACGGCTGTTGCCTCACCCTGGTGGAAAAGGGCTCCAATTGGTGGGTGGCCGATGTTTCCGACGAGACCTACTCGCGCACCAACCTTGGCCACCTGCAACCTGGCGACCCCGTCAACCTCGAGCGCCCCATGCAAGCGAACGGCCGCTTCGGTGGCCACATCGTTCTTGGCCATGTGGACGCAGTGGGCGAAATCGTCTCCCCTGTTCCGCAACTTGTCGTGCGCATTCCGCGCGACCTTATGAAGTACGTGGTGGAAAAAGGAAGCTGCACCGTCGATGGCATCAGCCTCACAGTGTTTAATCTCACGGCCGACACTTTTGAAGTTGCGGTCATTCCACACACCGCCGAGGTCACCACGCTTGGCCACCGTGCGGTGGGTGACGCCGTCAACATTGAGATCGATGTGTTGGCAAAGCACGTTGAACGACTCGTGAACGCAGACAAATAGACATGGCCGACCTTTCTCAACTTCGTGCGCGTATCGACGAGCTAGATGCAACGCTGGTGCAACTTCTTGCCCAACGCATCAACATTGTTCGTGAAGTTGCAGAAACTAAGGGCAACTCTGGCGATGCAATCATTCAGCCAGACCGTGTGCGCGATGTACTCATGACACGACGCCAATGGGCCATCGACGCAGGCATCGACGCCGACTTTGCTGAACAATTGTTTCGCACGTTGTTGTCGGAGACTCA
>CAIVDG010000318.1 GCA_903904615.1 uncultured Acidimicrobiaceae bacterium
GGCTCACTGTGCTCCCCATTCAAGAATTGCACTGGCTGCGGTCATTCCGGCACCAAAGCCAACCAGCAAAACGAGGTCGCCATGCTTTGGTTTGGTTTGTCCCAGGTCGGCAAACAGTGCAAGCGGAATCGATGCAGAAGACGTGTTGCCGGTTTCTTGAAGAACTACTGCAGCTTTGTTCATGGGAATACCTAGGCGATCACACGCAGCAGAGATAATGCGGATATTTGCCTGGTGGGGAACAATGACGGAAATGTCTTCGGCGGTGACGCCTGCATGAGTCATAGACTTTTGTGCGCTATCCACCATGATGCGCACCGCACGACGGAAGACTTCTTTTCCTTCCATCTGAATGTTGCCACCCAGTTCTGCGAACAAGATCTCTTCAGCACTTCCGTCGGCATCTAGATCCCATCCAAGAAGATGACCTCGGCCAGACGTTGCCTCAAGAACGGCAGCTCCTGAGCCATCAGCGAAAAGCACCGCGGTGTTTCGGTCTGTCCAATCAGTGATGCGAGCAAGAGTGTCGGTACCGATGAGAAGTACTCGTTCTGCGCCCATTGCAATAAGTCCGTGGGCATTCACTAATGCGTACACAAATCCGGAACACGCTGCGTTGATGTCGAATGCTCCACAACTGAGACCTAACAAATTCTGAACGGTTGCAGATGTTCCTGGAACTGTTCGATCTGGGGTTGTGGTGGCAAGGATAAGTGCATCGATACTCGACGGATCGACGCCAGCCATCTTCATTGCAGCCGCTCCGCTAATGGCGCTCAGTTCAGATGTTGAGCCACCAATATGTCGACGTTGAATACCTGTACGTTCACGTACCCATTCATCGTTGGTGTCCATGGTCTTCGCCAAGTCGTCGTTAGTGACCACCTTGTGACCCAACGCCGTACCCCAGCCTGTGAAGCGAGCACCACGTACATGTGCAGGAATCTTTGGCATGTGCTGGTGTCCTAGTGAGTCCGCAGCCATGCAATTGGCTGATGGGTTGTAACGCGTTCGCCTTCTACGGCGATGTAGTTCTGAATGATGCCTGCGAACGGTGTGCGCACCTCTGCATCGCCAACATGGCCGATAACGAGTCCCACATTGATTGTGGTTCCGACACCAATGTTTGGCGCGGGTGAAAACACTCCCGCTGAGGGGCTGACGACCAGTCGCTCCACCGCGAAGAGGTGTTCTCCTTCAACCTGAGCCGTAGCAACTGGGGAAGAGGCATCCACCCATTCGATGAGCTTGTCCAATTCTTCCGGAGTGGCAACGCTGATTGTGCGAGCGTTGTCTACGGTGCGCTTGGCCATTCCTGTGAGCACGCCGCCTGGTCCTAGTTCAACAAAACCTGTCACTCCTGCTTCAGCCAATGTGAGCAAACAATGCTTCCATCGCACAGGGCTTGAGAGTTGTGCAGACAGCAGAGATGACCATTCTTCGCCATTTGCATGAGCCAGCGCATCAACATTTGAAACAACAGGAACTTCAATGTCGCGTGGTGATGCAAGAGCAATTGCGGATCGCAAACGTTCACGCGCTGCCGTCATGAATGGAGTATGGAAAGCGCCAGATACCTGCAGCGGCATGATCTTTTTTGCGCCAAGTTCTTTGGCATGCACACCTGCAGTCGCCACAGCGTCGGGCGCACCAGCAATAACTACTTGACCCGGAGCGTTGAAATTGGCAACCCACACGTCAGCATCTGCGCGTCTGCATGCAACTTCAACCAAGTCGTCATCAAGACCGAGTACTGCAGCCATAGTGCCTGGGCTCGCCATGCCTGCTTCGTGCATGGCATCGGCGCGTTCCACCACGAGACGAACGCCATCTTCAAATGACAATGCACCGGTGGCAGTAAGAGCGGTGTACTCACCCAAACTGTGTCCCGCGCAAAAGCTGGGTTCAATACCGAGGCGTTCCACGGCGTCGAGCACCATAAGGCTGGAGACAAATGTGGTGAGCTGAGCGTTGCGAGTGTCTTTCAATTCTTCGGCATCGGCATCGAGCAGCAGAGCGTTCACGTCGCGGCCAGCCACGTCGGAAGCCTCATCGACCAACTCCCAACTGTCGTGGCCCACCCATGGTCGACCCATACCGGGTCGTTGGGAGCCTTGGCCGGGGAAGGTAAACGCGAGCATGGTGGAAAAACCTTAGACCCCTAGGGTCTTCGCCATCGGTTACCTCTCAGTAGCAATCTCGGCGGTACGCTCTTAGACCCTGGCCCGAGTGGCGGAATGGCAGACGCGACGGATTCAAAATCCGTTGTCCGTGAGGGCGTGTGGGTTCGAGTCCCACCTCGGGCACCCAGGTGATTCATACACTCACTCCGATGGGTCAGCGACTACTTCAACGCAAACTGACGCAAGCCTCTGGGCGCTTGCGTGAACTTCGCGAGGAACTCAGAGTCGTCGAAGACCAAAAGAGCCAGCTCGTCGACGAGGCCGACGAGCTCTCCTTGCGTGCGCTCGTATCTGAAACTCCCGCAGCAGAGTTCGAATATCGAGAAGCAAAAAAGCACGCCGACGCAATTGTCCGTCATCACGCATCGGTTGTTGCAGAGATAGCTGAACTAGAGAATCGCATTAATGAGCTTCTCGATCGAATGAAAGAGAGCCGGTCATGACTGTTCGTGTGGTGATTGCAGAAGACGAGGCAATTATTCGTCTCGATTTGAAAGAGACCCTTGAAGAAGAGGGCTACGACGTTGTGGGAGAAACTGGTCGTGGAGACAAGGCGGTAGACCTCGTTCGCGAATTGCGTCCCGACCTTGCCATCTTGGATATCAAGATGCCAGGCATGGACGGTTTGGAAGCAGCACGGCTCATTACAAAAGATCGCATTTGCGGAGTTTTGGTACTTACCGCGTTCTCTCAACGTGAAGTCATTGAGGAAGCTCGCGACGCAGGCGCTCTTGCATACCTTGTGAAGCCATTCCAAAAGAGCGACCTCATTCCTGCCATCGAAGTGGCTATCGGTCGCTTTCGGGAGATGCAGGCTCTCAACGGTGAAGTAGAAGTGCTGGGAGAGCAGCTGGAGGCACGTAAGTCAATTGATCGTGCCAAAGGTGTACTCATCGATACTCACAAAATGTCCGAGGCCGATGCGTATGGGTTCATTCAGCGTGGCGCGATGAATCACCGCACAACCATGAAGGCTGTGGCTGACATGATTGTGACAGGCGAACTGAAGCCCGACTAAGAAAGAGGTACGTCATGCTCCTCATGGCGCTCGACGGAAACTCACTTGCATATCGCGCTTTCTTCGCATTGCCCGAAGACATGTCAAATGCAAGCGGCCAGGTGACCAACGCTGTGTATGGCTTCACCACCATGCTTCTCACTCTGGTGAAAGATCACAAGCCGGACGGGCTCGTCGTTGTGTTCGATAGGCCTGAACCTACTTTTCGTCATGAAGCAATTCCTGAATACAAGGCCCAACGCGAGAAGGCGCCCGAGACTCTCATTCAGCAACTAGGAATCATTCGCGAACTTCTCGACGCACTAGGTGTTCGATGGATTGAAAAGCCAGGTTTCGAAGGCGACGATCTCATAGCCACTATGGCCAAGCTTGCCGAAGATGAAGGTAACGACGTCATCATCGTGACGGGGGATAGAGACAGTTACCAGTTGGTTCATGACCCGCACGTTCGCGTGTTGTACAACAAACGTGGTGTCAGCGATTACGCGCTCTATGACGAAGCAGGAATTCTCGAGAGAACGGGTGTGACCCCAGCGTTGTATGCCGACTACGCGGCACTGCGTGGAGACCCGAGCGACAACCTTGCTGGCATTCCAGGTGTGGGTGAAAAGACTGCCGCGAAGTTGATGATGCAGTACGGAGATATTGCATCTGTTGTTGCCGCGGCAAACGATCAAACCCCAAAGTTGAAGGCGGGCTTGTTGGAACACGGTGAGCGTGTTCTTCGCAATGCAGAAATGATGATCCTTCGGCGTGATGTTCCACTCGACATCAATTTGTCGGAGCTTGCACCTCAGCCCGATCTGGCAGCCGCGTCCAAGATGTTCGATTTCTTGGAGTTCAAGACAATGGCGAAACGCCTGAAAGACACCATCGCCGCACAAGGTTGGTCCATTCGCGGCTCGGTCTCAGAGTCGGTGGAGGCTCCCGTCAGCGTTGACATGAATCTCGCAGTGAATGAAGTGGTTCGTGTTGGCTCAGTAGATGAGGCACTTACTCTTCTTGCTGAGGTACCTGAGTTGGTGCTTGCCCCACATTTCGAAGGAGAACCGGGGCGATCATCCTTGAAGGGCGTGTCGTTTGTACTGAGCGCACCAACGGGACGAGTTGCGTATGTGTCAATGGACCTTTTGTCCGAGAGTGCTGTGACGAAGGTGCTGTGTGAGAAGTCGCTGGTGTTGCACGACGCCAAGCCACTGATGCGTGTTCTGTTGCACAGTGGAATAGATCTGCGTGGGCTCACGCTCGACACTGCGATTGCCGCTTATCTCATCGATCCATCGCGTTCTGGTTACACACTTGCCGACGTTGCGTTGAACGTTCTGGGAACAGAAGTTGGCGTTGTTGCAGAATCTGATGGTCAGTTTGATTTCTCCGGCGAGGCAGATGCCGGTTCCGAGGCGCTCTGTGTAGAAGCGGCAATTGTCACTGCGGCTATGGCCGATGTTCTGCGTGTTCAGCTTGCCGATGTGGGAAACACTTCTCTGTACAACGACATAGAGAATCCGTTGGTGCGGGTCTTGGCGAAGATGGAATTCATCGGCGTGGCCGTTGACCGCACTGCGTTAGAAGCCATTCGCTCCAAGCTCACGGAAGAGACCGTGGAACTCACGGCCACACTGCGAGCTATTGCGGGTCGAGAGTTCAACATCAATTCACCCACTCAGTTGCGTGAAATTCTGTACACCGAACACGGTCTCACTCCAGGGAAGAAGACAAAAACTGGCTACAGCACCGATGCGGCCACGTTGGAGAAACTGCACGATGAATGGCCTGAGTTCATCGGTCCGTTGCTTCGCTTCCGTGAGGTAGAGAAGTTGCGCTCTACCTACGGAGAAGGTTTGTTGTCGGAAGTTCAAACCGACGGCCGTATTCACGCCACCTTCCATCAGACAGTGGCTCGAACCGGTCGCCTCAGTAGCGACAAACCAAACCTGCACAACATTCCCGTTCGCACAGACGAAGGGCGCGTCTTTCGCACAGCATTCGTTGCGCCGAAGGGTTCCGAACTTCTTGTTGCCGACTACAACCAAATCGAGTTGCGTTGCATTGCTCATCTTGCGAATGACCCAGGTCTTATCTCTGCGTTTGAAGCAGGTGAAGACATTCATAAAGCAACAGCGGCGCGTGTGTTTGGCGTGGAACCTGCAGACGTCACGCATGATCAGCGTTCGAAAGCAAAGATGGTGTCGTACGGGCTTGCTTATGGAATGGAGGCTTATGGTCTCAGTCAAAGATTGGCCATCCCGGTTGATGAAGCTGCAAACATTCTGAATTCGTACTTTGCCGCTTTTCCAAATGTGAAGCAGTACATGGACGATGCGGTACTTGAAGCGCGCAAACTTGGGTACACCGAGACGCTGTTTGGTCGTCGTCGCCCTATCGAAGAATTGCGCAGCGACAATTTCAGAGTCCGGCAAGCGGGGGAGCGCCAAGCGATGAACGCAGCTATTCAGGGATTGGCAGCGGACATTTTCAAGATTGCTCTTGTTCGGATCGATCAGTTATTGGACGCTGGTCAGCTTGCGTCACGCGTAGTTCTGCAGGTGCACGATGAAGTCATTGTTGAAGTGCCAACGGACGAGAAGGAAACAGTGGGCCCACTCGTTCTGCAGGCCATGCACGATGCAGCGTCTTTGCGGGTGCCTCTGGAAGTAAACGCTGCATGGGGCCCAACCTGGGCCGAAGCAAAGGCGTAACTCATCGTGTCTAGCGACATGGGGTCGCATTGGTTTGAGCCGATGGCAGACCACATGGGTTCTGCATATTTGCGTTACTCGTTCACCAAGGGAACTGCACAAGAGATTGATCAC
>CAIVDG010000319.1 GCA_903904615.1 uncultured Acidimicrobiaceae bacterium
ACAGGGATGCGGTGGGTGCGACTGGCAACACATCGAGCGCCGTATTCAGGGCCAGGCAAAGTTGGCCATTGTGAAAGAGGCCTACACGCGCACGGCAAAGTTGGACGTTGATCCGCAACTGCGTCGCATTACAGAAGACGCGAGACGCACAACAGTGCGCATGGTCAGCACGAGCGACGGAACACTTGGTTTTCGCGCACATGAATCTCACGACATCATCCCGGTGTCGCAGTGTGGAGTGTCTCACCAACTCATAAACGACTTCATCGCGTCTCCTGTTCTCGACGGTGCAGGCGAGGTCACCATTCGTGTTGGCGCGCGAACCGGCGACATTGGTGTGTGGGCTCACGACGGAAAACTTGCTCGCACATTGCCTGCAGGGCTGAAAACAGGCGAGCGCAGCACCATTACCGAGCGTGTTGGCGACCACACCTACAAGGTGTCCATGGGCTCGTTTTTTCAATCGTCCCCTGAAGCAGCCGAACTCATCATCGACTCTGTGTCGCGCCGATTTGACACACTTGGCATCGAGGGTGGATTGTTGTGCGACGCATACGGCGGAGTGGGGCTGTTCAGCCTTGCGTTCTCCGAGCGATTCGATGAAGTGCTGCTTGTTGAATCATCTGAATCAGCGTGTCGTGATGCGGTGCGCAACCTGGCCGAGTGTGCCGCTGTTATTGAACAAGCCAACATGGACAATTGGGAGTCGGCCGAAGCCGATGTAGTGATCGCGGACCCTGCACGACAAGGCTTAGGAAAGCACGGTGCTGCTGCTGTTATTGACACCGGTGCGCCCACAGTCATTTTGGTCAGCTGTGATCCGGTTGCCGGCGCTCGTGATGCGCGTCTCTTGGTGAACGCTGGGTACACCATCGGCGAAGTAGAAGTACTTGATATCTTCCCCGAGACACATCACGTTGAAGTTGTTGCAGCATTTAGCCGCTAGAGAAAAGAGATCATCATGAGTGACGATTGGGCACGCCCCGTTGTGTATTTCGAGATTCAAGCTCGAGATGCAGATGTATTAACGCGTTTCTACGGTGAACTCTTCAACTGGAACATTGGCGATGGTTTCATTCGACAAATTCCCACTGGCATTGGTGGACCAGAAAATGGAATTGGTGGTCACATTCGCGCGGGAAATCATCCGGGTGTCACGTTGTACATCCAGGTGAAAGATCTGTCCTCATCACTGGCAAAAGCGGTGGAACTCGGTGGCACCGTCACCCTGGAACGTTTCGATATTCCAGGTGGAGCATCACTTGCAGGAATTACGGACCCTGAAGGCAACTCCGTCACTCTGGTTCAGCAATAGTTACAGCAGCGTGTACACAGCCATAGATCGGCTGGATTCCACAATTGTTGCGCTCCACTGCGCAACCACGGCATCGGTGCTGCGGTAATACATTGCGTCGGCCTGCGTGGCGTCGCCAAAAAGTGTGATGACAACGTAGGAGCCATTGTCATTGCGGGCCGTTGTGCGACGCGCAAGACCCGTGCGATTCAGGTAGCACCATTCCTGCATCTGTTCGTCTAACGCGCGAAACTCCTGGGCAACAACGCCTGGGTTCAGTGTGAAGGTTTCAACCTCAAGAATTGCCATGGATGAAACAGTACCCGTTCGCTTCCGCATCGCAAGTGAGGTGCAAAAGCATGGTGAGACGCGTTGTCGGTTCATTCCTTACACGGCACAATGAAATCAGTAATGACGACTTACTTGATTACTGCGACATGGGGCGCAATGAAACTGTCTGAGGAAATGGATATCAAATCCGACCTCACCCCTGAGAATGAAGGCCAGTATGCCAAAAACTTCATACTGGACAAGTGGATCCGTGTTTTTGGAGACCAGTTCATAAACGGTGCGGACAAAATTACAACGCAGGCTGTAACGCCTGACCGGTGTCGTTCAAGCCTCGACGCTCACAATTCGAAACTGAAGGGTAATGCTTGCCAGTGCTGACTGAGAAAACCATCACCGAAAACATAATTTTTGATAGCCCAATGAATCTGCCGCAAGCTGTTCTCTACGGAGTGCACGCCGAAGGTAACACCCGAGTTCTTGGTACTCACGCTGACGTATACGCCTTGTTGGAACGCGATTTCTCCGGCACCGAAGGACTTATCGGTATTGCCATTCACACAACAGGGTGGGCGGCGCCGCTCAATCCTGAAACGGGAGAAACAGACGTACGTCCTTCTGAACACCCCGAACGCCGCAGGATTGTGCTGGCAATAACACTCACCATGAACGGTTTCTGTTCGGGTATGAAGTTCGCTAGAAAAGTTCCTGGTGCCGTTATCGAAGAAACAAATTTTGATGAAGAGTCGGCTTCTGGTGATCTGTGGGAAGCATTAAATGAGTGTTTTGACAAAATCACTCTGCAATCATCGGGAAGAAACCCCAGATGACACTGTGCACACCTAGACAAATAGCTGGTCAAGTAATCCCATTTAGCGGCACTAACGGAGAACGCGCCGCGAACAGGCTTTCACACGCATGGGAACAGGTTCCAAACCCATTCAAATTCATCTCATTTTCTGCGCGTGGA